>CALDGN010000379.1 GCA_937942965.1 uncultured Acidimicrobiales bacterium
GCCAGCATCGGTTGCGGCGCATGAGTACCTACACGGATCCGCATCGCGGCACCGACGTTCTGAAGCTCGAAGGCTCGACGTCAGCGATCGAGGAGCTCCGGGCGCGAATCGAGTTGCGGGAGCGCCAGCTGTGGGAAGCCGACGGCGGCCGAGACCTCAAGCCAGGCCAGCACCGGCGCACTCTCGAGCAGCGGCTGTTTGATGCCGCGCAAGACATTCTCCTCGGCACAAGTGCTGCGAGTTCTGGCGGCAAGCCGGCCGTCGTACTCAACATCGATGCCAGCAACCCCGAAGCTGCAGCCGAGATGGTTGGCGTGGGGCCGATCCCGGATTCGGTGGCCGCCGAGATCCTCGGCCGGGCGGACGTGTTCGTCAACATCCACGACATCGACCGCAAGACACTCTGGTTCGGCCGGCTCAAACGCAGAGCGACGCTCACCCAATTCATCGCCCTCGCCGCCAGAGACAAAGGCTGCGTCCTCTGCGGCGCCCACTGGCTGCGATGCGAAATCCACCATCTGACGCCGTGGAACTCACCCGCCAAAGGCGAAACCAACCTCGATGATCTCGTGCTGGCGTGCTCGACCTGCCATCACGACACCCATGCGGCCGAGTTGACAATCGTGCGGGGTGCGAATGGCACCTGGATCACCCGACCAGCGACCGCCAACGAGATTGCGCCCAAACGCCCGAGCCGTCAGTCACCAAGATCCCGTCGGCCAGCGAGGGCGTCCGCCCCAGATGAGGTGCAGCGGAACAAGCGGCGTGCGCCGACGCAAGAGAACCGAGCGCCGACCAAGAAGCCCCAGGCCGGTGACCGGTCTGACGACGAGGCCGCATGACCACGCATCTCGACGGGCGCTACGACGGCATGGATGCCGCGTGTGTAGCGATGAGGCGAAGGTGGGCGATGCCGAGCCGCACGGGATCTACAGTGGTGTGTCGAGGCAAACGCCTCGATGACCTGGCACGCCCACGTGGCGAATGCATCGAAACGTCACGGGAGACAGCGTTGACCAGCGGCGACGAGCCTCAGAGCGAAGATCCAGCCGACGAGGCAGGCCAGTCGCCCGCGAATGAACCGATGATTGGCTCGTCCCGCCGAGGCGACGATGCCGAGGTCGACGACCTGGTCGGAGGCCTATTCCGCGAGGTCGACAACCGCTTCAACACACTCGAAGCTCAATACGCGGCGGCCCGTCAAGACCTGACCACCGCCGACGTCGAAGAATCACTCGCTCGAACCGATCCGATCGCGGCGAGCGCAGCTCGATACGAACTTGTCAGCGAAGTCGCCACGTTGCGTGCCGACGTAGAACGACAAGCATCTGAGCTCGACGAACGTGACCGCATGCTCGCGGAGCTAAGCAACCGGATCGAAGGTTTCGAAGAACGGCTTCGCGAAGCAGACGACATCGAACGAGCTGCTGGCATGACTCGCCAAGAGCTCCATGAAGAGCGTCGTGAGCTCGCCCGGGTCCGTGCACTTCTCGACGCAAGCGCCGCCGAACGCGAAGAACTCTCCGACGTCGCCCAGCGGCTCAAGAACGAAAAAGACCACGTCGACCTTCTGCTGGCGACGGCGATCGAGCGGTTCGAAGAAGTCGACCAGATCCGTAGTCAGCTCGGCGATGACCTCGAACGGCTCGAAGCCGCTCGCCAATCCGAAGCCGCTGATCACGACAACCGGTTTCATGATCTCACCGACGCAAAGGCCGAAGCCCGCCGTCTTGCTGAACTCGTCGATGATCTGACGACGACACGGGACGACGCCGTCCGTCGAGCCGACAAGGCCGAGTCGAAGAACGAACGTCGTGGCAACGAGGTCAACTACCTCAACCGCCGTATCGAGTCATTGACCGAGCGAGCTAACGAGAGCGATGCCTTAGCCGCCGAATCCAAGCGGCTCTCCGAGGAGAACGCACTGCTGAACCGTCGCATCGGAGACCTCGAACGCGAGCTCGAATCGCAGACTGCGCAAGCGATGGCATCCGCAGCCGCCGTCGAGGCGATCGCCGACCGCTCTGCGCAACACGACGACCTCGTTGCGCGCATCGCAGAACTCGAAGAAGCTGCCACCCGGCGCGAAACGGCGCAACCGGTCGCTGAGGCCTCGACGGAACTACAAGATCTGGCCCAGCGTGCTCGCTCGCTTGGCTCGCAACGCAGCTCGGGCGCGTACGAGCCGCTCGCATCCAACAACCCTGTACCGCCACCGAGCGCGCCAGCGGCTCCGGCCGTAGCGCCGCCGTTGGACGCACCGGCGCCTCCCCAGATTCCAACGTCGCCTGTGGTCGAGACGCCAGCCGCCTCGGCGCCGGCGCTATCTGTGCCCACGGATGCTCCCGTTGCGCCTGCCCTCGCCATCCCTTCCGCAGCCGATGCTCCGGCACCGCCCGCGATTCCGGTCATCGAAAGCCCCGTCGTCGCAGACGACGCGGGAACGTCAGTAGGGGCCGAGCTGCCGGTTGCCGGTATCCCGCTGCCCGAGGCGCCCGTTCTGGACGTTGCTGACATTCCGGTCGTCAAGTACCCGACGACGCCCGCTGTCGAATCGGGTGGCTACCAGGCGCCGTCGCTCGCTATCCCCGGGATCACACCACCTCCACCACCAGCTCCTGAAGCCGTCGAGCCAGTCTGGGCCTCGGACGCAGCGGACCAAGGTGCCCCGGCGCCTAGTGGTGGAGCGCCAATCCTCGACGTGTCCGCAATGGCGGCTCCCGAAGACGTCGCACCCGTCGCTCCTGCAGCTCCGGCAGTTCAGGCTCCTGCGCCGGTCGCCGAACCCGAAGTGGTGACTCCCGAGCCAGCGACTGCCGGACCGGCGGACAGCGGGTCGAGTCTGTTCGTTGACGCTCCCGGACGCAGCCGTATGGTGCTGCCGCCCGAGATGGAGCCGGACACGCCCGAAGCGGTCGAGCATCTGCTTAGCCAGCCGAGCGTTACGGCGATCGTCGATGCCCGTAGCTTCTGTGGTCGCACCGGCGTGCGGCCGAGCGAACTCTTCGAACGAATCGCAGCTTTGCGAGATCGTTTCGATGTTCCCGTCGAGGTCGTGGTCACGCCTGTGTCGACGCCCGTTGGCGGAGCGCCGAACTTGGCGGCGATTGGCGTGCACCACGTCACGGGAGCCGACACGGTCTCGGATCGAGTGCGTGCCTTGTGCTTGGGCTTTCCGCCGGACCAGCCGATCGTGGTCGTCGCTGGCGACGATCACGTCCGTCGGGCCGCCATTGGCGAAGAAGCCAACGTCGTCGACCCTGCCGTCGTCATCGACGTCACCTGACGCTTCGACGAGCCTGCACCGCTCGTAGGACCTCGACGTGACTGATGAACCGGGCCCGCCCCCTACAGCTGAAGCGCTGCGAAACCTCGGCCTCGGCGCTGGTCTGCACGCGGTCGGTTTCACCCATAGCGAGCCGTTCACCGAGGCCCGCGTCGTGCTCGAATCACGCAAGGCCCAGGGCCTGCACGCGGGCATGCAGTTCACCTATCGCAACCCTGAGCGGTCGACGACGCCCCGGCGCATTCTGCCCGAGGCCAACACGCTGATCGTTGGCGCATGGCCCTACGCCAACCGCCCCGAACTGGCCCTCTCAAGCGGCATCAGCGGGGAAGACGCAGCCGCAGCCGTCGCTCTTCCTGGCCAGCAGCCGGTCATGACGAAGCGCTCCGATGTTCAGGCAGCACGCGAAGCCCAGATTCCGAGCACAGGTGAGCGGGAGCAGGGAGCTGCGAGGGGCCCCGAAGGCGAGATTGCGGCGTACGCGTGGCGAGATCACTACGGCGAGCTGCGGTCGGCGCTCGAAGCGATGGCGGAACCGCTGCGCGACGCCGGCTACACGACCCGGATCATGGCCGACGACAACTCGCTGGTCGATCGTGCAGCCGCAGCGCGGGCCGGGATCGGCTGGGCCGGCAAGAACAGCAACGTGCTGTTGCCCGGCAAAGGCAGCTGGTACGTACTCGGCGCGATCGTCACCGACGCTCCCTATCTGGCCGACGAACCCATCGATGATCAGTGCGGCACCTGTCGTCGTTGCCTCGACGGATGCCCAACTGGCGCCATCGTTGCCGATGGTGTCGTCGACGCCCGGCGGTGCCTGGCGTGGCTGCTGCAAGTCGAGGGCGACTTCCCCCTCGAGTTCCGCGACGCCCTTGGCACTCGCATGTACGGCTGCGACGACTGCCAGACCGTCTGCCCGCCCAGCCGAAATGAACCGACCGACCGAGTCGGCGACGAAGTCACTTCGCTCGACCTCTTCGAGCTGCTGACCGTCGATGAAGACGCGCTGCTCGACGCCGTCGGCCGCTGGTACATCCCCAAGCGCGATACCCGCTACGTCCGCCGCAACGCGCTCGTCGCGCTCGGCAACGCGACGCTGTCGGCCCCGCAGCGAGAGGTGGCCCGCTCAATCCTCGATCG
>CALDGN010000380.1 GCA_937942965.1 uncultured Acidimicrobiales bacterium
GCCTCGTGCCGCTACTCGTCGGCGCCTACGTCTGGCTCCTACGACGTCGTCGCCGGTTCGCTGTTCCCGTCAGCGACCTTGCCCTGATTCGAGAAGCACTTCCGAAACGACCGTCATGGCGGCGCCATGTGCCACCCGCACTGCTCTTGCTGGCCACGATCTGCGGGCTCTTCGGCCTGGCCCGACCCACGGCCGAGATCGACGTGCCGCTGAACCGCACCTCGATCATCCTCGCGATCGACGTATCACGATCTATGTGTGCAACCGATGTCGCACCGAACCGGCTCACCGTCGCCCAAGAAGCCGCGACCGAGTTCATCGAGTCCCAAGCGGGAGGAACCAAGATCGGCCTCGTCGCGTTTGCGGGGTTCGCGGAGCTCGTGGTGGCGCCAACCGATGACACCGAAGTGCTGGTCGACGCGGTCGAGCGGTTCAACACCTCGTTCGGCACTGCGATGGGAAGCGCCACGATGCGTTCGCTCGACGCGCTGGCCGAGATCAACCCCGAGGTCGTGCCACCCGGGGTCGACCTCAGCACGACTATCAACCGCAACGAGGTCTGGGCTGGCGATAACAAGGTGCCCGACGTGATCGTCGTGTTGACCGATGGGGCGAACACCCAAGGCGTCGACCCAGTCTTCGCCGCAGAACAAGCAGCCGATCGGCGGGTCCGGGTCTACACGATCGGGTTCGGTACGACCTCGGAGACAACGATGGTCTGCAACCCGCAACAAGCTGGCGCCGATTTCATCGCCGACCCGTTCGGCGAGGTCGCCGCTGGCAATTTCGGGCCCGCAGGCGACTTCGGCCAGATCGGCGGTTTCGGAGCGATCAGCCAGTTCCTGGTGATCGACGAACCGACGCTCGAAAGCGTCGCTGCACTGACCGGCGGCGAGTACTTCCGGGCCGAAGATGCCGAGCAACTCCTCGACGTTTTCCTGAACTTGCCGACCCAGCTCACGGTCCAGCCCGAAGAGGTTGAGATCACCTGGATCTTTGCGCTTGCTGCCGCATTTCTGGCATGCGTGGCTCTAGGCCTTTCGGCCCTCGGATTTCGTCACTGATTTGGGGGGCATGGGTGAGTTCACCCGACCGCTGATCCGCTCGGGTGCCTCGCCGACAGAGACGTGTGGCTCTGTTTACCCCGAAGTTTCTCTTGCTTCGCGCGCTCTGTGTTGCGGTTGCGTTCTCTCTCACGTTAGTGATGGCGGTCCCGTCTGCGGAAGCGGCCGAGGATCTTCCGTGGATCGTTGTGCTCGACGACTCGGCCGGCGACGTGACCAACGTCGCTGCCATCCTTACGAACGCGTTCGGGGGCGAGGTCGGGTACACGTACGAGCACGCGCTCGAAGGCTTCTCGGTCTCGATGACCGCGACCGAGGCCCGTGCACTCGCGGCGTCTCCGTTGGTGTCGTTCGTCGAACCGGTCACCAAGGTCACGGTTGCGAACCAGTCCGAGCCAACAGGGTTCCAACGCATCCGAGCCGGCGAGAACCCAGATCTGGCGATCGGCACGGGAGTCACCGTCGACGTTGACGTGGCGGTGCTCGACACGGGCGTCGACTTCGACCATCCTGACCTCAACGTCGTCGGTGGCGTGTCCTGTGCGAGCCGGACCAACGCCGCGGTGTGCGTCCCCGGAGGCGAGGATGACCAATATCACGGCACCCACGTGGCCGGAATCCTTGGGGCGCTCGACAACGGCCAGGGCATCGTCGGCGTTGCGCCGGGCGCTCGTATTTGGTCTGTCAAGGTCCTCGATGCTGAGGGCGTCGGCTCGACGGCTGGCGTGATCGCTGGTATCGACTGGGTGACGGCAAACGCAGACACGATCGAAGTTGCCAACATGAGCCTCGGCGGCGTCGGGTTCTCCCAGGCGCAGTACGCAGCGGTGCAGCGAGCCGTCGATGCTGGTGTTGCGTTCTCGGTCGCGGCAGGCAATGACGCCGATGATGCCGCGGGCTACAGCCCCGCGGCCTTCGACAATGTGCTTACGGTGTCTGCGCTCGCTGACTATGACGGTCAGCCAGGCGGTCAAGCGGGCGGCACCTGTCGTGCCGATGTCGACGACACCCTTGCGGTGTTCTCGAACCGCGGGAGTGCCGTGCAGATCGCAGCGCCAGGCACCTGCATCACCTCGACGGTTCCGGTCGAACTCGGTTCCTACGGCGTGCTGAGCGGAACCTCTATGGCATCTCCTTATGTCGCTGGCGGGCTGGCCCTCCTGGCGGCGGCGAACGCACCCCAGACCGCTGCGGATGTGCAGGCGCTCTATGAGACAGTCGTCGGGAGCGGAAATGCAGGCTGGACCGACACATCGAACGATGGCTGGATCGAACCGCTCCTCGATGTGTCTCGGTTCTCGCCCGAGAGCGGCTTGCTCGCCCCTGCAGATAGCGCTGCAGGGTCAGGTGATGTGAACTGCGATCAATCAACCTCGATCATCGATGCGCTTGTCATCGCCCAGTACAGCGCCGGTGTGCGAGTCGATTCGGGCGACTGCTCGTTCGGCAACGCCAGTACCGAACTGTTCGCCGGCGCCGGCGACGTGAACGACGACGGCTTCGTCGACATCGCGGACGCGCTGTTGATCGCACGTTGCGCTGCGGGCCTCGCCGCCTGCTAACCGCCATCGTCGGGGGAGTACGGTCGGTTCCATGTTGATGGAACTTGGCCAAGACGCAATCGATCTCGGCATCGTGGTCGCGGACAGCGAGGCGTCGCTGCACTTCTACCGCGACCTGCTGGGCATGGAACACGAAGCAGACACGCCGATGCCCATCGGCGGTGGCGGCACCATGCATCGGCTGCGATGCGGCTCAACACTGATCAAGCTGGTCAGCTTCGACACGAACCCAGATTCCGCCGCTCCGGGCGGAGGGATCCCCGGTGCGCTCGGCTACCGCTACTTCACCATCCATGCTCAGAACCTCGAGCATGTCATGGACACGCTGGAAGCAGCTGGTGTGCCCGTCGTCATTCCGACGAGCGAGATCCGACCTGGGGTCACCATCGGCATGGTGAACGACCCAGACGGCAACGTCGTCGAGTTCGTTCGCTACACGTGATGGACCCTGTTTAGGGGAACATGACGGATTGACTCGTCCGCAAGCGTCACTTGAGATTCGCTTGAGCCAGGGTCCGTAGAAATACAGGTGCCACAACCCGGAGCACCTCATGACTTCAAACCGACCCATTCGCAAGCTGTTCATGGCCTTTCTGGCCATCGCCCTCTTCCAGTCGAGCCTGTTGCTCGTCACGAGCGGCGTGGCCGACGCCCAGCCGTTCTCCTGCTCGCCTGGCTTCTACCAGGTGATCAACGGTCAGCTCAACGAGTTCGACCCAGCGACCGACAAGTACACGCCGCTGGGTTCCCAGCAGGGCCGCTACAACGCCATCGGCCTTCGACCCGCAGACGGGTACCTCTACGGCTTTCAGGCCGGCAACCTGATCCGCATCGGATCGAACGGTGCAGTCACCAACCTCGGACCGCTCGGTCTCCCGAAGAACGCCTACACCGGCGACTTCGCCGATGATGGCTTGCTCCATGTCTCCGCAGGCGGCGACTACTGGCACGCCATCAACGTCGACACCGTCACGGCGACCCCGATTCCTGAGCTCAGCGCCGGCGTGCGTGTCGCCGACGTCGCCAACGTCAACGGCATGTTCTACGGCGTCTCGACGAGCGGTCGCCTGTACCGGTTCGATCCCGTCGCCAAGACGGTCGTCGACCGCGGCCCCGTGAGCGGCGTCTCCGGCAGCGGTGCGTTCGGTGCCGCATGGTCAACCTCAGGCGGCAACCTCTATGTCGGCCGCAACTCCGGTGCGATCTACCAGATCGTCGGCTACAGCTCCGGCACGCCACAGGCCACCCAGGTCGCCACCGCCCAGTCGACCAACTCGAACGATGGCGGCTCGTGCCCTTACGCCCCACCTCCAAC
>CALDGN010000381.1 GCA_937942965.1 uncultured Acidimicrobiales bacterium
GACCAGCAACATGATGGCGAAGGTCAGCGCATTGCGAGCGATGTCGCTGAACGTGCGACCGATCAGCACCGCCGAACGGGCGATCGGCAGCGAGCGCAGCCGGTCGACGAGTCCCTTGCTCAGGTCGTCGGCCAGGCCGACGGCGGTGAACGATGAGCCGAAGACGATCGTCTGGGCGAAGATGCCCGGGATCAAGAACTGGTTGTAGTCAGCGAAGCCCGGCACTTGGATAGCGCCGCCGAACACGTACACGAACAGCAGCACGAACATGACGGGCTGGATCGTGGCGAAGCCAATCAGCTCGGGATTGCGGGGCAGGATGCGTAGGTGGCGCAGGGCCTCGGTCGAGGCATCGCGCCAGCCGTCCATGAGCGAGGGCTTGCCTCGAGGCGTGATCCCGGCTTCGGGAGCAAGTTGGGTGGTCATGCGGGAACCTCCTCGCTGTCGGCTTCGGTTCGTCGCCCGGTGAGGGTGAGGAACACGTCGTCGAGAGTCGGACGACGGACTTCGACATCGACGACTTCGGCGCCAGCATCGTCGAGGGCACGGATGGCCTCGGGCAGCACGCCACCACCGGCCCGGATCGGGCCGGTGAGCGTGGTCGGCGAGTCAGGGTCGGCTTCGATCGCGCCGGTCACCAGACCAGCAAGCGCGCTGCGAGCGGCATCGACATTCTCCGGTCGGGCGATGCTCACGCTGATGCGATCGCCACCGATGCGGTCCTTGAGTTCGTCGACACTGCCCTCAGCGATCTTCACGCCGCGATCGATCACGACCACGTTGTCGGCGAGCTGATCGGCTTCCTCGAGGTACTGGGTGGTGAGCACCACGGTCGTTCCGTCGGCGCCGAGTTCTTCGATAACACCCCACATGCCGATGCGTGACCGTGGGTCGAGGCCCGTCGTCGGCTCGTCCAAGAAGAGAACGGTCGGGCGTGCGACCAGGCTCATGGCGATGTCGAGGCGGCGCCGCATGCCACCCGAATACGTCGTCGCCACACGATCGGCAGCCTCGACCAGATCGAAGCGTTCGAGCAGTTCGGCCGCTCGGGCCGAGCGCGTGCCCTTGTTCATGTGGAAGTAGCGGCCGATCAGCTCGAGGTTCTCTCGACCCGTCATGCGTTCTTCGACGGCGGCGTATTGCCCCGTCAGCCCGATGCGACCACGCACCGTCTGGGGATCGGCGATCACATCGGCGCCATCGATGAAGGCCGACCCAGCATCGGGAACGAGCAGTGTCGTCAGCACCCGCACTGCGGTTGTCTTGCCGGCACCGTTGGGCCCGAGCAAACCGAGCACCGTCCCGGCGGGGACATTGAGGTCGAGACCGTCGAGCGCCTTGGTCTCACCGAAGTGTTTGACCAGGCCTTCCGCCACCACTGCATCCATGTGACGACGTTAGATCGGACCAGGTCCCCGTGTCATGTGAAATTTCTCACAAGGTGTGTTGTGGTCGACGATCAATCACCACGCGCCCGTCGCATGAGCTGCCCCAGTGCCCCGGTCGACGTTCAGATTGATGCCGTTCACATAGCTCGCCTGGCGATGATCGGCGAGAAACAACATGGCGCCAACCATCTCTCGCGGTTCGGCCAATCGACCCGCGAGTTCGATCGCCCGATCGATCACATCGTCGCCAACACCACGACGGAAGTCCTGGGCGAGCTGGGTATCGGTGACACCCGGGCAGATCGAGTTCATCCGGATGCCACGCTCCGTCAGCACCGGAAGCGAGCGCCACATCGTGTACCACTGCACGGCCTCCTTGCTGAACGAGTAGCCATCACCCACGAGTTCCGCATGCGCTTCGACCCAGGCAGCGCCAGCATCGAATCCGTCGGCCTCCATCAGGGAACGGAGCTCAGCTTCGTGGTTTGGCCACCCCCGACCAGCCGTCGAAGCGACATGCACGATCGCAGTATCGGGCGCCATGCGCTCGAGGACTGACTCGGTGAGATGGCGCAAGCCAAACCAGTTGATCGCCATCACTTCGAGTGCCGAGAACCGGCCGCCGTTCGGCACACCCGCACAGTTGAAGAGCGCGTCGACACTCGGCGGAAGCAACTCCAGCGCCGAGTCGATCGACGCACGATCGCCCAAGTCGCACTGCACGGCCATCGTGACCTCGGCGGCCACGGGCGCAATGTCGAGCGTGTACACACGTGCGCCTTGCCCGATCAGCTCGGCCGTCAACGCACCGCCGATGCCAGTCGCGGCGCCGGTGATGATGACGGTCTTGTCAGCGAGGGCCGGGGCCGAGTGAGCAGTGTCCATCTCTCAAGTCTGCACCGCGGGAGCTCCCCGGGGCGCACCGACGCGGTCCTTGGCATCCGGCGACGGAGAACTAGGTTCGCTTCATGGACGTCTCCGCACTTTCGGCAACCGATGCGATCGACGCGATGGAACGCTGCGAGCTGTCCTCGGTCGAGTGGCTCGACGCCTGCATCGATCGCATCGAACAGGTGGATCCCGTCATCAACGCCATGGTGGTCCGAGACTTCGAACAGGCCCGGGTGTTGGCGAGCGAAGCGGATGCAGCACGGGTACATGAGCAGGATCTCGGCGCACTCCACGGCGTGCCCGTTGCCATCAAGGATCTGCAACCAACGGCCGGACTGCGCACGACTTACGGAAGTCCGGCGTTCGCCGACAACGTGCCGGCCGAAGACGCCGGGATCGTGGCCCGGATCCGAGCCGCGGGCGGCATCGTGATCGGCAAGACCAACATCCCGGAACGCTCGATCGGCGCCAACACCGTGAACCCGCTCTTCGGAGCGACGGGCAACCCGTTCGACCCAACCCTGACCTGCGGTGGCTCCTCGGGCGGCTCGGCCGCGGCGCTCGCTGCACAGATGACCCCGCTCGCCACCGGGTCGGACCATGGCGGAAGCGTGCGCATACCGGCCACGTACTGCGGCGTCGTCGGACACCGAGCCACGCCCGGCACGGTGCCGTTCGAGCAGCGATCGATGGCGCAGAACTTCTACAGCGTCCAAGGACCGATGGCCCGAACCGTCGCCGACACTGCGCTGCTGCTGTCGGTGATCGCCGACCGATCGACCGGCACCCACCCGCACGATCCGATGATGTTCCCGCTCGAAGCGAGTCAGTTCCAATCACTCGATGTTGTAGACCCATCGACGCTGCGTATTGCCGTGAGCGAAGACCTTGGCGGTGTGCTCGTCAGCGACGTGGTGCGTCGAACCTTTCGCGAGCGGGTGGCCCGAATCGCTCCGCATGTCGCTGTCTGCGACGCGCACCCGATCGACCTGCGGCGAGCGCCCGACGTCGATTGGAAAGTCCGCAGCGACATCTTCGTCACCCAGTACCACGACGAAGCCGCCACCTGGGACGACGCCTTCAACCCGAACATCCGCCAGAGCTACGAGGCCGCGCTGCAGATGCCGATGGAAGCAATCGCCGCGGCCCGGCGAGTGCAGACCGAACTGAACCGGCAGGTGCAGAGCATCTTCACTGACTACGACGTGCTGCTGTGCCCCGGGGTGAGCGTGCCGCCGTTCCCCTGGGTTAACCGCAATCCGGCTGAAGTCGACGGCGCGCCAGTCGAGAACTACATGGCCTGGCTGGCGCTGACCTCGTCGTTCTCGGTCGTCGGCCATCCGGTGACGGCACTCCCCTGCGGCCTTGATCCGAACGGCACGCCCTTTGGCATCCAGGTGGTCGGACCGATGTACGGCGACCGTCGCCAACTCAGCGTGGCGGCCGCGCTCGAGGCCATGTTCGACGCCGACGACGAGCTCCGCCGCCCGGTCCCCGACCTCGACCACCTCGCCACCCTCGACGCCGGCTGCCGCGACGCCCGGATGTAGCTGCCGCCGAACCACCTCAGTGAGCGAGGAGCACGGTCACAACCAACGCTAACGTCGCTCGTCATGCAGCTTCTGGATATGGCGGACCTCCCGACGCGAGTCCTGGTGGTCGTTGCCCACCCTGATGACATCGACTTCGGCATTGCCGGCACGGCTGCCGTGCTGACCAGCGCAGGGTGCGACGTCGTCTATGCCCTCTGCACGAGCGGCGAGGCCGGCATCCCCGAAGAGATGGACCGGGCCGAACTAAAAGCGCTCCGCGAGACCGAGCAGCGTGCTGCGGCAGCCGCCGTCGGCGTGACCGACGTGCGCTTCCTCGGCATGCCCGACGGCCACCTCGAATACAACCTGGAACTGCGCGCTGCGATCAGCCGAGTGATCCGTCAGGTCAAGCCTGACGTCGTGATCTCGCAGACGCCTGAGCGCCGCTATGACCGAATCTTCGGCAGTCACCCCGACCACCTCGCCACGGCCGAAGCAACGATTGCGGCGATCTACCCCGACGCCCGCAACCCCCACGCCCATGTTCATCTGCTGGCCGAGGGGCACGAACCGCACGCCGTCAACTGGCTATGGGTCATGGGCGGACCCGAACCTGATCTCGCCGTCGACATCACGCCCCAGTTCGATCGCAAGGTCAAGGCGCTATCCAGCCACTCAAGCCAGGTCGCGTGGATCGAAGACGTGCATGGCTTCTTGGGTAACTGGGCCCGAGACACCTCGAAGCGCTATGGCCTCGAGGACCAAGCCGAGTTCGTCGAAGTCTTCCAGAAGGTCAAGACGCATTGATGAGCACGATCATCGTCCTGCTCACCGTCATCGTGGCGTTAGCGGCGATCATCTACGTCTGGCGAAGTGTCGCCGGAGGCAGCGGGCTGAGCGACGGCACGCCCGGCTCGGTCATGGACGCCGGCGAGGAGGTCCGCCGCATCGACATGGGCACGCATGCGTATGCGGCGCAGCAAGCGCACAGCGAGCTGACCGACGCGGGCTTCACCACGAAGCTCGTGACCCTCGAACAGGGCGCCTTCGGCATCGGCATGGGGCACCACTACTACCTGGTGTACAACGCGCCGGACGAGGCCGAAGTTCGAGCCGTCGTCGATCAGTTGCTCGACGGCCTCGATGAGCCGGGTCTCGACGAGTCGGGCCTCGACGACCCAGAGTTCAACGACCCAGGGTTCGACCAGTAGTCAGCCCGCCACCAGCTCGAAGCCTTCGTCGAGCCAGCCGGTCGCACCACCGATCATCTTCTTGACCGGACGCCCGAGCTCGGCGAGGCGCAACGCAGCCTTGTCGGCGCCGTTGCAATGGGGACCGGCGCAGTAGACGACGAACAGCGTGTCGGCCGGGTAGTCGGCCAGCCGCTCTTCGGTGAGCTCGCTATGCGGATGGAACACGGCTCCATCGATATGGCCAACATCCCACGCACCCCGACCGCGAACGTCGAGCAATACGAAGTCCTGATCGCCGCTCTCCATCGACGCATGGGTATCCCAGCAGTCGGTTTCGAACGCCAGCAGCGATGCGAAGTGGACGGCGGCGGCGGATGACTCGGCGGCGGCGATTGCACTGACGGGCGACATGGGGAGTTCCTTCGGGTTGGCCGAGCCATCGTGCTCGGTGGCGGGTTGCGTCTGCATCGTGCCACTGCGACCGAATCTTGACGAGCGGCAGGAATGACAAGGTCCGCGCATATCCTGCCAGGGTGAATGATCCGCAGCAGACGGTCGCCATTGCCTACGACGGGCTGTGTTTGTTCGAGTTCGGCGTGGCGACCGAGCTGTTCGGCTTGCCTCGCCCCGAGCTCGACATGGACTGGTACACCTTTCGCACGATCTCGATCGACGCAGGTCCGCTCACCGCGCTCGGAGGTGTCCGACTCGAAGCCGACCACGACCTCGACGCACTCGCAGGCGCTGGCACCATCGTCATCCCTGGCTGGAAGGGACCCGACGTCGAACCACCGCCCGAGCTGCTCGATGCCCTTCGCACTGCACACGCCCGGGGCGCTCGGATCATGACGATCTGCTCCGGCGTGTTCGTGTTGGCCGCCACCGGACTCCTCGACGGACTCGAAGCGACGACGCATTGGCGCTACACCGACGACCTCCGCGCTCGCCGCCCAGCGATCACCGTCGTACCCGACGTCCTCTTCGTCGACAACGGCCAGCTACTCACCTCGGCCGGGAGCGCAGCCGGGCTCGACCTCGGCCTGCACCTCATCCGCCGCGACCACGGCGCGGACGTCGCAAACCGGGTCGCCCGTCGACTTGTGCTCCCACCACAACGCGATGGCGGCCAGGCCCAATTCATCGTCCGCTCGATCGACGAGCGAACGGCAACCGAGACCGGGATCGCCCAGACGCTCGACTGGGCTCTCGAACGGCTCGCCGAGCCACTCGAAGTTGCCGACCTCGCCGCCCACGCAGCCATGTCTCCACGGACCTTTGCCCGCCGGTTCGCTGCTGATACGGGAACCACGCCACATCGTTGGCTCACACGGCAGCGAGTCATCGCGGCGCAGACGTTGCTCGAAACGACCGATGAGCCGATCGATCGCGTAGCGACCGAATGCGGGTTCGGCAGTGCGGCGACCTTGCGCCGCCACTTCACCGCGCTGGTCCAGACGACCCCAACGGCGTATCGCTCGCGGTTCCGAGCTGCGCCGGCGCCGGCCTAGGCCAGATCTACGGAGCGATCCGCTCGATGTCCCAGCTGCCGCTGCGCCACACATAGCGCAGGCGGTCGTGCAGGCGGCTCGGGCGACCTTGCCAGAACTCGAACATGACCGGAGCGACTCGGTAGCCGCCCCAGAACGGAGGCCGGGTCACGTCTTGGCCCTCGAAGCGCTGGGCGACCTCGGCCACCGCTCGTTCGAGCACGGCCGGCTCGGCGATCAGGTCGCTCTGGGGCGACGCCCAGGCGCCGATCTGGCTTCCGCGAGGGCGTGATGCGAAGTACGCATCGCTTTCCTCGGCCGAGACCCGGGTGACCGTTCCGACGATGCGAACCTGGCGATGCACCGGCAGCCACGAGAAGAGCAGGCTGGCCTTGGCCGCCGATTCGAGCTCGGCAGCTTTGGCCGACTCGTAGTTCGTGTAGAACGCGAAGCCACGCTCATCGACGCCCTTGACGAGCACGTTCCGCGCGTGCGGCCACCCGCCCTCGTCGACGGTTGCGACAACCATCGCGTTTGGCTCGTAGACGTCGTTGGCCATCGCGTGGTCGAACCACGCCTGCCACTGAGCGACCGGATCATCGAGCATGTCCTCGCGGCGCAGCGTGCCGACGTCGTACTCCATCCGCAGATCCGACAGGGCGTCGTAGTTGCTCATGCCCCACAGTGAACCAGCGCTACGGTCGCTCTGGTGACCCGAGCCCGCTTCGATCGCCTCGATCTCGCTGCGATCGCGCTCGGTGGCCTGCTCGGAGCTGGGCTTCGTTGGTGGATCAGCGACGTTGACGTCGCCAGCGACGGCGGCTGGTTTCGCTACGCCCCGAACACCTCGGCAGCAGCCCAGGCCATGCAGACGAGCGCTATCCCCTGGCGAACGCTGGTCGTCAATCTGCTCGGCACGCTGCTGCTCGGTCTGGCGCTCACGCTCCGCACCAGCACCACCGGTTCCCGCCGCATGTGGCTGGCGGTCGCTACCGGCTTCTGCGGAAGCCTGACGACCTTCTCGACGTTCGCCGTCGAACT
>CALDGN010000382.1 GCA_937942965.1 uncultured Acidimicrobiales bacterium
GGCGACAGCCGTCGCAGCGCGATTAAGCAGGCCGCATCGGGCCGTTTCGGTGTGACGAGCGAATACCTGGTGCAGTCCGAAGACATCCAGATCAAGATGGCGCAGGGCGCTAAGCCCGGCGAGGGCGGCCAGCTGCCCGGCCACAAGGTCTGGCCGTGGATCGCCGAGGTCCGCCACTCGACCCCCGCAGTCGAGCTCATCTCGCCGCCACCGCACCACGACATCTATTCGATCGAGGATCTCGCACAGCTGATCCACGACCTCAAGAACGCGAACCCTCGGGCCCGTATCCACGTCAAGCTCGTCAGTGAGTTCGGTGTCGGCACGGTCGCTGCGGGTGTGTCCAAGGCGCACGCCGACGTTGTGTTGATCTCTGGCCACGACGGTGGCACCGGCGCATCACCACTCACGTCGATCAAGCACGCCGGCACCCCGTGGGAGCTCGGCCTGGCCGAGACCCAGCAGACGCTGCTCCTCAACGATCTGCGTGACCGCATCGTCGTCCAGGTTGACGGTCAGCTCAAGACTGGCCGCGACGTACTCATCGCCGCACTGCTCGGCGGCGAAGAGTTCGGTTTCGCAACCGCACCGCTCGTCGTCATGGGCTGCGTGATGATGCGTGTCTGCCACCTCGACACCTGCCCTGTCGGCGTTGCAACCCAGAACAAAGAACTGCGGAACAAGTTCACCGGCAAGGCCGACCACGTCGTCAACTTCATGATGTTCATCGCCGAAGAGGTCCGCGAACTGCTGGCCTCGCTCGGATTGCGCAGCATCGAAGAGGCCGTTGGCCGTGTCGAGCTGCTCGACATGACCGATGCCGAAGAGCACTGGCAGAGCGCAGGCCTTGACCTGTCGCCAATCCTGCACCTCCCCGAGCTCGCCGAGGGCGCTGCTCGTTCGTGCATCACGACGCAGGACCACGGCCTCGAGAAGGCACTCGACGTGCAGATCATCGAAGCGGCCCAGCCGGCGATCCTGCACGGCGAGGCCGTCGAAATCGACCTGCCGATCTCGAACGTCAACCGCACGGTCGGCACCCTGACTGGCTTCGAAGTCACCGCACGTCATGGCGGCAACGGCCTGCCCGACGACACGATCCGCGTGCGCCTTACCGGCAGCGCCGGCAACAGCCTCGGTGCCTTCGTGCCTCGTGGCATCACGCTGAACCTCACCGGCGACGCCAACGACTATGTCGGCAAGGGCCTGTCCGGCGGCAAGATCATCGTCCAGGCGCCGGCCGAGGCTGCCTATGAGCCCGAAGACAACGTCATCGCCGGCAACGTGTGCCTCTACGGCGCCACCGGCGGCGAGGCGTATCTGCAGGGCCACGTCGGCGAACGCTTCTGCGTCCGCAACTCAGGCGCCGTCGCCGTCGTCGAAGGCGTTGGCGATCACGGCTGCGAGTACATGACCGGCGGCCGAGCCGTAATCCTTGGTTCAGCTGGCCGCAACTTCGGTGCGGGCATGTCCGGTGGAACGGCGTTTGTCTACGACAGCAACGGGACGTTCCCGACTCGTGTCAACCGCGACATGGTCGACGTCGAGTCGCCCGACACCGATGACTACGCCCTCATCAAGGGCGACATCGAACAACACCTTGCCTATACCCAGAGCTCGCGTGCCCGTCGGCTGCTGGCCAACTGGGACGAAGAGAAGTTCCGCTTCCGCAAGGTCATTCCAAGGCAGTACAAGTTGGTGCTCGAAGCGCTCGAAACCGCGCAACGTTCGGGCGTCGATCCAGATATCGCCGTGATGGCGACGGCACAGGGAGTTTGATCCATGGGTGATCCAAAGGGCTTCATGCAACACGGCCGCCGCTGGCCGAACCGCCGTCCGGCAGACCTCCGGGTCGGGGACTGGCAAGAGGTCTACCTCTACAAGAACTTCGCCGACGCTGAACTGCGCACCCAGGCGAGCCGCTGCATGGACTGCGGCATTCCGTTCTGCAACAACGGCTGCCCGCTCGGCAACCTGATTCCAGACTGGAACGACCTCGTCTACAACGACAAGTGGCGCGAGGCGATCGATCGCCTGCACGCGACGAACAACTTCCCCGAATTCACCGGCCGACTGTGTCCCGCTCCCTGCGAAGCCGCGTGTGTGCTCGGGATCAGCGAAGACCCGGTCACGATCAAGCTCGTCGAGTTGACCATCGTCGAACACGCGTGGGACAACGGCTGGATCGTTCCGGTGCCTCCGACGAGCGAAACCGGCAAGCGGGTCGCTGTCGTCGGTAGCGGACCAGCTGGCCTTGCCGCAGCACAGCAGCTACGCCGCGCTGGGCACCAGGTCGTCTGCTTCGAGCGTGCCGACCGCGCTGGCGGGCTGCTCCGCTATGGCATCCCCGAGTTCAAGATGGAAAAGAAGTTCCTCGATCGCCGTCTCGAGCAGATGGAAGCCGAAGGCGTCGAGTTCCGCTGCAACACCGAAATCGGTGTCGACGTGACCGCCGATCAGCTGACCGAAGAGTTTGATGCGGTCGTTCTGGCTGCCGGCGCCACCCAATGGCGTGACCTGCCGATTCCCGGCCGTGAGCTTGGCGGCATCTACCAGGCAATGGAATTTCTGCCGCCCGCCAACAAGGTGCTCGAGGGTGACCTCGACGAGCATCCGTTCTCCGCAGCCGACAAGAACGTCATCATCATCGGCGGCGGCGACACCGGCGCTGACTGCCTCGGCACGTCGCACCGTCACGGTGCACGTTCGGTGCACCAGTTCGAGATCATGCCTCGGCCACCAGCCGAACGTGCCGACGCCACGCCGTGGCCGACCTGGCCGCTGCAGCACCGCACCTCGTCTGCGCACGAAGAAGGCGGCGAGCGTGAGTTCGCGATCAACACCGTCGAATTCATCGATGACGGCAATGGCAACGTCAAGGCGCTGAAGACCGTTCGGGTCGAGCAAACCTTCACCGATGGCCGCATGTCGTTCGAACCGGTCGAAGGCAGCGAAGAAGAGTTCGCCGCCGACATCGTGCTGCTCGCGATGGGGTTCACCGGCCCCGAAAAGTCACCGATGCTCGAACAATTCGGCGTTGATCTGACGGACCGAGGCAATGTCGATCGCGACGAAGCATGGGCGACCAACGTTGACGACGTCTACGTCTGTGGCGACATGGGTCGCGGCCAGAGCCTGATCGTTTGGGCAATCGCTGAAGGTCGTGCCTGTGCGGCTGCGGTTGACGAAGCGCTCACCGGCGCAACCCAGCTGCCAGCTCCACTGACCCCATCGGCCCAACAGCTCCGCTAGTAGTACGCCTTTCTCGCTGCGCTCGAAACGCTTGGTCCAACCCTGTAAGCGTGTGGTCCTGGCGAGGTTCACTGCCTGCGAGTAGTACGCCTTTCTCGCTGCGCTCGAAACGCTTGGTTCGGCGCGGCTACTGGTCGGGTGCGTCGTCGATGCGGCGTAGATCACCATGTTCGACGGCGTTGACGATCGGCCGGACGCGCAGCAAGTACCAGGTTGCGATCGCCATGCCAGGGATCACGAGGAACAGGCCGAACGCCGTCAGTCCGACCCAGGTGAGCTGGCTGCGTCCTGCGAGCCCCCATGCCCATGCAGGCCGGCGAGCCGCGTCGAGGAGCGCCCACAGGCTGAGCGCGATCGGAATCGTGGCGAGAACGAGCCAGACGATGAACACTGCGTCAGCCCGTCAGAACCTGCACCGCGACGAGCGCTGAGGCCGCGAGCGACACCCAACTCGCAGCTCTCAGCCAACCTGCAGGATGATCGACGGCTACCCGCTCGCGAGCGACTTGGCCGAGCACGATCCATGACCGCCCCAGTCCGTATCCCAGCGCCGCGCCGAGGGCTCCGAGCAAGGCCGCTGTGGTCGTCGACCCGGGACTAAGCACAAGCACCGCAGCAAGGCCGTAGGGCGCCGCGCTGGTGATGTAGGTGCGCACACCAGTGCCGAGCTCGAACGCGAAACGCACTGCAGCACGCACTGGCTGTTCGAAGAACACCTCACGAGGAATCTGCCAAGCTCGTTGGGGAAGATCTAGGCAGAGAATGCCTGCCTGGTGCAAGGCCAACAACCCAAGCAGACACAGCGCGAGCCCGGCGCGCCATGTGACGGGGAGGGGACTCACGAGCCCGGCCAGTACCGCGAGCCCAAGACCGGTGGTCATGGCGCCGAGAAGCGCTCCGCCGAGGAAGCCACCTGCGACCGCAGGCCTGGCGTGCTGATGCAACATCAACGCGCCATTCACGCTTCAAACCGAACCGGACAGCGAGTACCCAGCGCCCGCACCGGCTGCCAACAGTGCGATGACGGTGCTCCAGGGAGCAGCAACCGTTGGAGAGATCAGGGCAAGCCCCGAGATCGCCGAGACGACGAAAGCCGCCTGCAGGTGGCGGCTCTGCGCCGACGCTTCAGGACGGGCCAGCCGGCGCTGCGATGCGCCTGGGGCCACGTCGTTCATGCGATGACGACCGGTTCCTCAGCGAACGCACGGGTGGTGCCGGTCGCTGTTTCTGCGACGACCGTGACGACGTGCTCACCGGAGGGCAGCTCAAGGGTCAGCTCGAATCCGCACGGGTGGTCGACGCCGTAGGTCAGCCTCGCCTCGTCATGGGCGAGCCCGGTTTCGGTCTGTTCCGAAACACCGGTCGCGGATGCGGTCAGGGTGATGACTTGCTCGATGTCGTTCGGCGACACGGCCCAACCGCGGACGGTCACGAGCGAGCCATCGACATCGATCTCGTCGACCTGGCCCCACACCACGTCGGCGGCGTCGAGCGTGTCGCCGGATCCTGATGGTCGCCCGGTCGATTCGGCGTCATCGGAGCCGGAGGCCTCGACGGCCGCGCCGAGGGTGCGACAGCCAAGCTCGGTGCGGCTCTGGTCTTGCGGGTCGATCAGCTGGACACAGACGGTGGCCTCGGCCTCGGGCAGTTCGAAGGACAGTGCGAAGCCGGTCTCGCTGCCGAGTTCGGGGAACGCCGATGCGACGTCGGGTCGAGGCAGTTCGGTCGAGGTGGTCGCAGCCGGTTCGCCGTCGACAAGGACTTCGATATCGACGGGGCGATCGGTGTCGGCATCGCCAGCCCAGCCGGACACGAAGCCGGTGGTGGTTCCGGAGCGGCGCAGCACCTGGACCACGCCCGTGCTGGGCGTTTCGCTGACGAGGTCGACCGGCGACGGCTCGGGTGTCGGGGTGACGGTCGGCGATGGCGTCGGTGTCGGCTCGGTGTTCGTAGCGTCGCTGCGGTCGGGCTCGGGTGTCGGCGCCGAGGGCAGGCCGCTGATCGAGGTGCTCCCGCCGTCGCCGCGCACGCTTTGGCCCGAGCCGACGGACAGGTTGACGCAGCCAATCGTTACGCTGAGTGCGCCCTGCAGTGCGTTTACACAGAAGCGGTAGTCGCCCGGTTCGACCGGGAAGCTCACGGCGTATCCCGTGTTCGGGCCAGCGCCGCGGACCGAACCAGCGACGTCGGGTCGGCTCAGGGCGGCCTTACCGAAGTGGATGATCTGGTTGTTCGCCGTAATCCGCATGTCGACGGGTTGGCCGCTCGCATCGGCGATCCAGCCGTTGATCGTGACCGAGCCGCCATTGTCGACGGCCGACTCGAGCCGGCCAGCAGGGCGCCAGTTCGTGGCGACGGCAGCGTCGGGGAGATCCGCGCCTGCAGCTTGGTCCTCGCCGAGCGGTACGCACTCGGTGACGGTGCGGCAGATGAAAGGGGCGGGCCCGGTGTCGGTTTGGACGTAGCCGTCACTGCAGCGATATTCGATAGTGCTGCAGTTGCCGCACACGCCGTTGAAGCGCCATAGCCAGCCGTCGGCAATATCGCCGTCACCGCAACCACCGGCATACAGCGTGTAGCCGTTCGCTGGGTCGTTGCGGAAGAAGCCATCGCTGCCACAGCAGTCGGTGCAAATGGGCGAAGACCCACAACCTGGCTGGCAGTTGTCGTTCGCGTTGTACGGAGGGCAGAAGGTCAGGATGCGTCGTGGGTATTCGCCGACAACGCCGGTTTGGGCCTGCACCCGGCGGGCGGGGCCGAACAGGTTCGCGAACGAAACAGCCGTTGTTGCTGCAGCAGCGGCAACGGATGAACGCAAGAACGTGCGGCGAGTGGCCCGCATGCGGCGGCCTCGTCGTTCGTCGACGACGGCGGAGACGAACCCGCTGTTCACCAGGTCATCGTTCATGAGCGGTTCGGTGCCAGGTCGGCCTGCCATCGGCTCACGCCGCGCTGGCTGAGGTTCGGCGGGCCGGCGACTGAGGCCGACAAGGTCGTTGAAGCGCACCATGAAAGGGATCGAGCTCGATGCCGAGAGTGGATCTTCTCGATTCCGGCCCGTCGAGATGGTACTCGGAGCGTGCGGCGCGAGACGGTCGCGTCGGGGTGATTTCGTCAGGTGTGACGACTCACCAGTTCGACGAGGTCGGCGCCGGATACGAGGGCTCGCGCTGCGGTCACTCGGCGGTCGTCAATCACGAGCGCGAATGGCGTGATCGCGATGCCGAGCTCGGGGTCATCGGGCCGGCGCTTGAGCCCGCTCAGATCGAGGTCGTCGAGAAACGTTGCTGCCGAATGGTCCTGTGCGACGGCGGTGATGCCGTCGCCCCGAGGCAGCTGAGCGAGGGCGGCGGCGACCTGATGATTCCCGGCCGCCGACTCGGCACCGAGCACCAGGACCAGCCCGTGTTCGACTTCGGTGGCCAGGCTTGCTCGGGCGACGGCGCGCCGAAAGCGCTGTTCGTATTCTTCGCGCCCGAGGCGGCGCGACGGCGGTTCCATGCCGCCTTGGACCGCCCGTTCGAGCAGGTCGAGTCGGCTGAGCAGGTGGTAGCAAACGAGTCCGAGAATGACCGCCGCGATCGCGACGACGATCAGCGCAGCCTGCGTGAATGTCATGCGGACACTCCATCGACTCGCATGCCGGCGTCTCGGGCGATGTCTTGCACCAGATGCACCGTCGGGGTGACGCCGCGGGCGACCAGGCCGTGCTCACCGATGGCGACGGTGTACGGCAGCGGGTCCGCTCCGATGCCAGCAGCGATTTCGGCGTCGTGCTCGACACTGGTCATGTTGAGCTGATCTGCGAGCGTGCGGGCGAAAGGCCGAGGCCGATCGACGTAGCGAAGCGACGTTGCGGCGTCGAGGGGACGCCAAGCGTGTTCCATTTCCTCGACGAGTCGCTGGCACGCGTGGCAACTCCGTGAGACGAACACGTGCACGCCCGGCGAAAGGACGTCTTCGGGAGCGTGGAGGGTCTTGGTCGACGCGGCGGAGCTCGTGGCATCGGTCGATTGATGTCCGGGAGGCAGGCCTTCGGTCAAGGTGACTTCGAGGAGCCCGATTCGCGCCTGGATCTGGTTCACGACGACCGCGAGTAGAGCAAGCCCTGCAGCGATCACGAGGACTGCGCCCACCGTGCTCACGATGCCTCTGGCGTCGCGGTTCGACGGGTGGGTGCGTGGCTGTCGAGGCGAGCGAGTTGGGCTCGGGAGAACTCAGGCCAACCGAGCGCCTCGGGCAGAACATAGATAGCCGCAGCGGCGCCGAGCCCCACGGCGAGCGCAGCGACCCGCTCAGGGGCGGTGAGCGCTCCGACATCGGCAAACGCAAGCAGCGCGACAGTGATGACGACGATGGCACGGGCCAAAGACCAAAGCGACGTTGGCGCCGATGAGAACGAGCACGCGCACGGAAGCTCAGATCCCGTGACGAGCAACCGTGCAATCCAGGCGATGAAACCGAATCCGAGACCAGCTCCTGCAAGAGCGACCACGAGAAGCCACGAAGCGTCGATGATGACGCCGACGGCGATCGCCACGGTCAGCAGCACTTCGGCGCTGACGAGCGCAGCGGCGCCGGCTCGATCCGCGTCGAGATGGCGCCCGAGCAGATCTCGAAGCCGATCGTGGTGCCACAGGTGGGTTACAGCTCCCACCGCAATGAGCCCCCAGCCGATCGAGCCGAGGAGGACGGTCATGACGTCCAGTTGACGTCGAGCGCAGCGAGCGCAGTTGCGCCCTCGTCGGCGCTGACATCGGCACCAAGCATCAAGATGACCCGGGCGCTTGCCGTGACGAGCGTGAGCCAGGGACTGCCGTCCGCGTGCTCGCCGCCATACAGCTCGCCATGATCGACCTCAGTGCCGGACCAATCGGGCAGTTGACGGTCGACGTCGGCGGTCAGTGGCGTGATCTCGACGATGCCAACAGGCGTCGTCATGGCGACGCGAGGGTCACCGACGATCTCGGCGGAGTCGTCGGGATCGATGGCGATGCCGAGCGCCGTTGGCGCAGGACGAAGCGCTCCGATGAGGTCGACGGCAGCTGCGGCACTCAGGTAGGTCTGGGTTGAGAGCACACCCGACTCGCTACTCACGATTGCTTGATAGCGGTGGGTGGCCTGGGTCTGGACGGTGTCGATCGATTCGATCACGTGGCCCTGAAGCTCGCCGACCGTGAACTCGCCGGTCGTGTTTGCGTAATTGAACGCTGATCGATCTGCCGTCGAGAGGACCTGGTGGGTCACGCCGTCGAAGGCAATGTCGACGTGGCTGGTGAACGGCTGACTCAGGTCAAGCGTTGGATGTGTGACCAAGAAGAGGTCGCCGGTGATCGCGGTGCCGCGTTTCGTGGAGCTCATGGTGGCGGCACCAGCCTAGGAGCCGGTGGGGTGCCTCACCCGGTCAGCCAGAGCTGATTAGAACGGCAGTGCGTCGAGGAAGCCGAGCGCCTCGTCGATGCACTGCATCGATCGTGGCGTCGCAAAGTGATCACAGCGGCGGAGCTCGGTGAACCGAGCGTCGGCGAGTGCTTCAACCAGCGGATCGGCTGGTCCGGCGAAGTCTCCGTCGCCAAGCAAGACCAGAACTGGCATCGTCACCGGCGCGAGGTCTGCGGGCGTGAGCCGCTCAGCGGGGGAGTGGATGAGCGCCCGGAGCGCCTCGGCGTCGCTGTCGGGGTTGTTGGCGAGGTCCGCGAAGTAGCGCGTAAACGGATCGGCCGGGTCACCGTGGCCGTCGATCGCCGCGACGATCTGTTCGTGGTGGCCGCGATCCTCGAACACGTTGGCGCCGACCCCAGTTAGCACGAGTCGAGCGAACCGTTCTGGTGCTTCGGCTGCGCATCGGAGCAGGGTGATGGCGCCCAGCGAGAAGCCGATGGCGTCGACCGGTTCGTCGGGCAAGGCACCGAGCACGTGGTGGTGCATCTCGCCGTACGCCTCGGGGTCGTGCGGCTTGTCGGCGGTGCCGTGACCGAGCAGGTCGATGCCGATCGTGGGCCGACCAGCGTCGCCAATGAGGTCCATCCAGCCGTTGCCTTGCCAGGTGTCAGCTGCGGAGCCTCCGAGTCCGTGGACGAGCACTATTGGTCGGTCGGCGGGGGTTTCAGACACGAGCAGCCTCCCAGCAGCCTCGGGTGATCATGACTGATCGCAGCACATCGGGACGGTCCGTCATAATCCCGTCGACGCCGATGTCGAGCATGTGGTGCATGGTCGCTTCGTCATCGATGGTCCAGACGTGCACATGCACACCTCGGTCGTGTGCGGCCTTCACGAAACCTGCGGTTGCGACCGGCACGTCGCGGCCCAAGACCGAGTACGACCGTGGCACTTGGGCAGACGCCGCAGCGAAGGGGCGTCCGGGGAAACCACGGCTCTGGAGCCTGAGGCGAACGACCTCGCGAGGACCCATCGAGGTGCAGAGGTCAGGTCCGAGTTCGCGCTGGCAGAACCGGATCCTGCGGTCGCTAAAGGACCCGACACAAACGCGGTCGATGGCACCGTGGCGTTCGAGGGTGCGGACGAGTGGTTCGACCGACGCATCGGCCTTGGGGTCGATATTCACGTTGAGTGTGGGCCACGTGGACAGGACCTCATCGAGGCGAGGGATGCGGTAGCCGCCGCCAAAGCGGATGTTGTCGAGCTCTGCGCTCGACAGATCACCGATATACGCGTGCACGCCGACGATGCGGCCCAGGTGGTCGTCGTGAAACGCGTACAGCTGACCATCGGCACTGGCATGGACATCGGTTTCGATGTAGCGAAACCCGAGGTCGACCGCGTCTTGGAATGCGTTCAGCGTGTTCTCGGGATGGCGCATCGTGCCACCACGGTGTGCGATCGCAAGTACCGGACCCTGACCGGCAAGTTGTGAGCCCAGAAAGGGGAAACGCTTGGCCACGTGGTGACCGTAGTGCCTGCGTCCCCGTCGATCGGTCCAGAGAAACAGTCTGACCGAACGGGTCAAAGGCGTGCGCCCGGAACCTACGCTCTGGGCCGTGGATGCCTTGCGTCGCCGGTTCGCCGAGCTTGTGAACGAAGCCGACCCGGGTCCCGAGCGGTTGGCCGAGGCAGCGCTGATCATCGCTGCCGCGGTGGAGCCCTCGACCGACGTCGACTTCGAGCTGGATCGTCTCGGCGCGCTCGCTGCATCGTGCACCGCCACCGACGCTGGGGCGCTCAGTGACGAGTTGTTCGGAAGTGGCCGCTTCGTCGGCAACCAAGGCGACTACTACGACGCTGCGAACTCGGTGCTGCCGCTCGTGTTGGACCGTGGGCTTGGCATCCCAATCTCGCTGGCGGTGCTGTTCATCGACGTGGCCCGTCGCCGTGACATCAAGGTCGAAGGTGTGGGGATGCCCGGCCACTTCCTGACCCGCAGTGGAGATGTGTTCTTCGATCCCTTCCACGGTGGCATTGCGCTTGACGAAGCTGGCTGCGAGCGGATCTATCAGCGCCTGGCCGGTCGGCCCGTCTCGCTGCCGAGCGGGGCGCTCGATCCGACGCCCGAGCCCGTGATCCTGCAACGCATGCTCTGGAACCTGCGCAGCATCGCCGAAGGTCGCAATGATGGCGAGCTTCGTTTCCGCGTGCTGGGTCTCTTGCAGACGTTCGACGACATGTCGCTGCAAGTGCGGATGGCGTGGGCCTCGGCGCTGGCCGAACGAGGCCAGTTCGGCGAGGCTGCGATCGCCGCAGAGGCCGCAGCGGAGCGAGCGCCCGAAGCTGCGAGCGCGCGATTGCGGGCGATGGCCGAGCGCTGGGCGGCTCGCTTGAACTAGCGGCGATGTTGCTACTGGGGCTGCTGTAGCCTCACAGCAATGTCGCGCCGCACGAAGATCATCTGCACCATTGGCCCCTCGAGTGATGACCCCGTCGTCCTCCGAGACATGATCCGGGCCGGCATGGACGTCGCCCGTATCGCGATGGCGCACGCGACCATCGACGAAGCGATCGAGCGGTCACGCCGCATCCGCGAGGCTTCAGCCGATGTTGGCCGCCCCGTTGGCATCCTCGTCGACCTTCCTGGTCCGAAGATCCGCGTCGGCGGCTTCGATGAGAACGGTGTCGAACTCGAGACCGACTCGACCGTAGAGCTGCGGGTCGGCAACGAAGCGTGCGATGCCAAGACAGTGTTCGTCGACTACGAGAATCTGTTGAGCGACGTCCGCGGCGGCGACGAGTTGGCCTTCGGCGATGGCGGCGTCGTCGTGGCCATCGAAGATCGAATGGGCGATGCCCTGGTTGGCCGAGTCACAAGCGGCGGCGTCTTGCGCGGTCGGCCCGGTGTGCACATCCCATCGGAACGGTTGTCGTTGCGATCGCCCACCGATGCGGACCTGCGGGCCCTCGACGTGTTCCTCGATGAGGGCGTCGACATGATCGCCTTGAGCTTCGTTCGATCCGGCAGCGACATCCGCCGACTCGGCACGCAACCGCATCCGGTCGGCCCACTCATCGTCGCCAAGATCGAGAACCGCGCTGCGGTGGACAACCTCGACGGGATCATCGCTGAGTCGGGCGCCATCATGGTGGCTCGAGGTGACCTCGGTGCTGAGTGTTCCCTCGCTGAGCTACCGCACCTGCAAAAGGAGATCATCCGGCGCTGCATCGCTGGCGGCCTGCCGGTCATCACCGCGACCCAGATGCTCGAAACCATGATCACGGCGCCAACGCCGACCCGAGCCGAGGCATCAGACGTTGCGAACGCCGTGTTCGACGGCACCTCGGCGGTCATGCTCAGCGGCGAAACGGCGATCGGTGCTCACCCGGTCCGGGTCGTCGAAACAATGGCCGAAATCGCGAGCCGCGCCGACGAGCGCTTCGATCACGCGGCCTGGGCCGACAAGCTCGAGGCGTTGCACCTGAACTCCAAGAGCGAACCCCATGCCGCCATCACCGACGCCATGACCTCTGCGGCGGCACGGGCCTGTGAGAGCCTCGACATCGCCGCAATCCTGGCGATCTCCGGCACCGGGTTCACGGTGCGATCGATGGCTCGCTTCCGGCCCCGGGCGAACATCCTCGGCTTTACCAATAACCCGAACACCTACCGTCAGCTCACCTCGAGCTGGGGCACGGTGCCGATGGCGTTCGAAGCGACCGACGCCTACGAAGACCGCGTGGTGCAAGCCACCCAACGCGCCAAAGAGGCTGGCCTCGTGCATCCGGGCGACCTCGTCGGTGTGCTGGCCGGTATTGACACGAGCGGTGCTGCAACCGACGTCTTCCGGATCATCCGAGTTCGCTGAACGCCGAGCCGGGCAGCGGCCTGCGGAAGCTTGGCTGCACGGGTGACCACCCTCGTGATCCAGGCAATACGCTGCGCCCATGACCGACATCAATCTCTCTCGCAGCGGCCCACCCGAAACGGTTCTGCCGCCAGAACCGGTCGAGGTTGTCGCCGCGCTCGACGCCGCGATGCAGAGCGATGACCCTCGAGGTGCCGTAAGCGTTGTGGTTGCCTCGAACCCCGCCCTGCTCAACGGCTGGGCCGAGTTGGGCCGCCTCGCTCGTGACGACATCGAGGCCTACGCCGCATTTCGTGTCGGCTACCACCGGGGCCTCGACCGGCTTCGCGCCAACGGCTGGCGGGGGAGCGGCTATGTCCGTTGGCAGCATCCGACCAACCGCGGCTTCCTGCTCGCGCTCCACGGCCTGGCAACCCAAGCTCGTGCCATTGGCGAGATGGACGAAGCGGAGCGGTGCGACCTGTTCTTGCGCCAGCTTGATCCGGCATGGCCGCCAGCTGACCTCGCCGACGCGACGTCGTAGCGAGTAGAGCCACGCACGGCTGAATCATGCGAGGGAGCCGCAAGTGGCACCCTCGACCACCGTGAGTGGGTAGTCTCGCTCCCATGCTGTCGCCAGAGAACCTCGAGCCCCGGTGACGCGTCCGGCGCCCTATGAGCTGATCACGACTCCCGACGGGCTCGCCGACGTCATCGAGCAGTTGGCCGATGAGCCGCGCTACGCGATCGACACCGAGTTCCACCGCGAGCGGACCTATTACCCGCAGCTCGCACTGATTCAGATCGCGTGGCCGGGTTCGCTCGTGCTCATCGACCCGCTCGCGGTCGACGTCGAGCCCCTGGCCGAGGTCCTGTCCGGACCGAGCACTGCGGTGCTGCATGCGGCTTCACAGGACCTCGAGGTCCTGGAACTGGCGACAGGCACCGCTCCTCAGGCGATGTTCGATACTCAGGTCGCCGCTGCTTTCGTCGGCATGCGAACTCCTTCGCTCGCCGCACTGCATGACCATTTCCTGGGCCTCAAACTGCCCAAGGCCAACCGGCTCACCGATTGGCTCGCCCGCCCGCTCGAAGACGCACAGCTCAGCTACGCGGCTAGCGATGTCGAGAACCTGCTCGAGATCCAAGATCTCCTGATCGCCGAGCTCGAAGGGTTCGGCCGGCTCGAATGGGCGCTCGACGAATGTGAGCTCGTTCGAACCCGGGGCATCGCCATCCGGGACCCCGAGATGGCTTGGCTTCGCATCAAGGAAGCCCGCTCGCTCGGTCAGCGAGCCCGCACTGCGGCACGAGAGGTCGCCAAGTGGCGCGAGCTCAAAGCCCAGCAGCGTGACATCCCGGTACGCCATGTGCTGCCTGACCTCGGCGTTGTCGCGCTCGCGCAGCGGCCACCGAAACGCGTCGAAGACTTCGCGAAGACGCGTGGCCTCGAGCGTCGGTCGGTGAGCAAGAAGGACGCCGCCGAGCTGCTTGAGATCATCGCATCCTCTTCGGACCTGCCACCGCCTGCCGCCCAGCCGAAACGCTCCGGGGGCGGGCCTGACTTGCGCCCCGCAGTCACACTGATTGCGGCCTGGATGGGTCAGTTCGCAGACGACATGCGCCTCGACCCCGCCATGCTCGGTTCACGTGCAGACATCGAAGAATTCGTCCGCGGTGGCGACTCCCGTCTCCATCACGGGTGGCGCCACGAGCTGGTTGGCCGGCCAATGGCTGCACTGCTCGCCGGCGACGCTGCCGTCGCCTTCGACGGCGATGGTCGAGTGGTTGTCGAGCAGCGCTCGTACCAACCGGTCGGCGACGATCTCGGCCTCGCCTAGCCCGCCTCGCGGGCCTGGATTGGTCTAAAAGACCCATCAGAAGGCTGGAAAACCGGTCCATTTCCGATTATCTGGTTTCTGGGAACAAACCCTGGGCACCTAAGGTTGCATAGCCACGGAGTTTCCCCTCGAGATGTCGTGGGGCAGATGGCAGCGACTGTTAGAGTCGTGGCCTGTAGCAAGCAGAAGGAGCCGCCCAGTGAAGAAGGGACGCCATCGTCGGTACGAAGAGGCCCGAGAGCTGAAGCGCACTTCGGACGGTTTCGACGACTTCCTCGGACCTCGCGACGAGCCCTGCATTGAGTGCGAGGGCCTGCCGGGCGAGCACAAGAGCTGGTGTGCACTGGCTGACGCTTCCGCCGACACCGGCGACCAGCTCTTCCCGAGCTAGTACCGCACGACCTCGCCGCCCACCGCGCTGAGCGCGCTGGGAGTGGCGGTTAACTCAACTCGACGGGCGTTTCGACGGCCTGTTGAGCGCGCTGTTTGAGCAGCGCTTGCAGGTGGTCTGTGGGACCGTCGCCGACGAGCTCGCGGAGTTCGTCGAGGTGGCGTTCCCAGGTCATCCCACCCGGCACGGGTTGGGGGAGATCTTCGGTACACCACCAGCCGAAGTCTGCGCCGCCATCGCCCCAGTCAGAGCGGCGCCAGGCCCGAACTGCGACTGTTCGGGTGCCACTGCCGTCTTGGTATTCCTCGAGGCGGAACGGCACCTGCCAGCACACCGCTGGCTTCCAGTCGAGTGGGCGTTCTTCGGCCTGCAAAGCGCCGATGTGCAGTGCGCAGCCGTGGCCTCCGGCGAACGTCCGGTCGTTCAAGAAGATGCAGGCGTCGTCGACGGTGCGGGTCACCATGTCCCCGTCGACCGTGTCGAACAGATCGTCATCGGTGACAACGAGGTCCCGGTTCTGCCAGACCTGTGCGTCGAGGCGTGCGGCTGCTTCGGCGATCAGGTTCCGCTCTTCGGTATCGACCAGATGGGCACCGTGGGCACAGCAGCCGCGGGCACCATTGTCATCAGGCTCGGTCCCTTTGCAGGTCGTGCCAAAGGTGCAGCTCCAGCCGCTCTCGAGGAAGGTCAGGTCAAAGAGCCACGTGGTGTCCTCGTCGTCGAGGAACGAGAGCCACCGTTGGGGCTCGTCGAGATAGCCCATCAGGTTCGATCCGTCTCGAAGCTTGGGGTCACGTGCTGCGCAGCGATGACCGGCGCGGCAGCTGCAGGCAAAGTTCGGCGGCGACGGCAACGCCGCGCTCGAGTAGCTCAGGGGCGAGACCCTCGTGGGTGCTTCCCCAGCGCTGATGCGGGCCGGAGATGCCTGCGAACAAGACGGGTGCTGCAGTGGCGTAGTGAATCTCGCCGGCGCCGATCGCACCGCCAGCGGGTACTGCGACCGGCTGACGGCCGTGGACCTTCTTGAGCGCTCGCGTATGTGCCGCGAGGGCCGCCGAGTCAGCTTGGAGCCGGTAGGGGCGAGCGGATAGGTCGATGCGCAACGCTCCAGTCAGCGAGTCGGGCGTGTTGTCGTGCACCCAGGAACGCAACGTGCGCTCGACATCGACCGGTCGTTGATCGGGGACTAGGTAGATCGCGATTCGTGCGGTTGCCGATGCAGGGGTAGAGCCGTGGGGAGCGTTGGCGCTCATATCGAGCACGCTCAGAACCGGCCATTGAGTGGCCCGGTCGATCGGGGCCAGTGAGCCCGATGGCAGGCTTCCGCCGATTGCGTCGACCCAGTCGGTGCCAGCAAGTGCGGTGAGCGCGTCGCGTTCGGGGCGCTGCGCTCGGGTGTAGAACTCGTCGAGAACGATCCTGCCCTTGTCGTTTCGCAGCGATGAGATCATGTCGACCAAGCGGTTGAGCGGGTTGAGCGTGGCGCCGGCGTAGGCGGCGTCGTCCACGGCACGCGGCGCGGTGAGCGTGATGGTCGCCTCGAGACGTCCTCGGGAACCAACGGTCACGGTGGGCATGTCAGGAGCCCAGCTGATCGAGTCGGTCAGTACAACGACGTCAACAGGGCTGTCGACGTGCGCGTCGATGATCGACGAGGCGTCGTCGCCAGGGCCGATCGATATGGCCTGAAGATTCACGGGCTCGTCACCAGGCGTCATCACGGTTGCTTTGAAACCCTCAAGGAACGCCATGCTTGCGCCGAGCAGGCGACCGGTCCCCGGGCCGCGCAGCTCGTCGGCACTCATCGCAGGGAGCGCCGTAGCGGGTGACTCGGTTGGACTGAGATCGCTGACGTCGTGCGAGCCGATCATCAGAACCGACGGGGCCTCGTCTCCGGCCCGGCGACGATCGGTGGTCAGACTTGCACTGCCGACGCGTGTCGTGTCACCGATATTCAGCTGGTTGAAGTAGTCCTGGGTGACCTGGGTGCGGTCCTCGTCGGCATCGAGCCGGGTCCATTCCAAGAAGGTCGAACGGAGGTTGGCGTAGTTGCGGTCCAGGTGGCCATTGACGTCAGCGGAAGCGGGCACGGAGAGACTGTAGTGGCGCGTGCAACGGAGGGCGCAGTGGTTGCC
>CALDGN010000383.1 GCA_937942965.1 uncultured Acidimicrobiales bacterium
CTCACCAGCCGCACGATCGAGACGCCGCTCACGTCCATGGAAGCGCCAGCGCTCGACGGCAAGAAGCTCGCGCTCGTGTCGATCCTACGAGCGGGCAACGGCTTGCTCGACGGGGTCCTGGAACTGATCCCAGCCGCCCGCGTCGGCTTCGTTGGGCTCTATCGAGACGAGGAAACCCTCGAACCGGTGCAGTACTACCTCAAGCTGCCGACCGAGCTCGACCAGCGCCGCGTGATCGTGGTGGACCCCATGCTCGCCACGGGCAACTCGGCTGCGGCGGCGATTGACCTGTTGAAGGACGCCGGCGCGGCGCAGATCAGCTTCCTCTGCCTGCTCGCGGCCCCAGAGGGCATCGAGCGCCTGCAGTCGGCGCATCCCGATGTCCAGATCGTGACCGCGTCGGTCGACAGCCACCTCAACGAGGTTGGCTACATCGTGCCCGGCCTCGGCGATGCTGGCGACCGCATGTTCGGCACTGCCTAGCCGCCGAGCAAGCCAAGCAAGCTGCGATTGCGAAGAAATCAGTCGTTCGTCGGGAAGCCCAGGTTGACGGTGCTGGTCGCTGGGTCGGGCCAGCGGCTGGTGATGACCTTGGCCTTGGTGTAGAACTTCACGCCTTCGGGGCCGTACATGGTGGTGTCGCCGAACAGCGAGTCCTTCCAACCGCCAAAGCTGTGGTAGCCGACGGGCACGGGGATCGGCACGTTGATGCCGACCATGCCTGCGTCTGCGTCGCGCTGGAACTGGCGAGCTGCGCCGCCGTCGCGGGTGAAGATTGCGGCGCCGTTGCCCCACCGGTTCGCAGCGATCAGGTCCACGGCGTCTTGGTACGAATCCGAGCGGACGACGGAGAGCACCGGGCCGAAGATCTCGTCTTGGTAGACGGTCATGTCGGCGGTGACGTTGTCGAGCAGGGTCACGCCGATGAAGAAGCCGTCGTTGTCGAAGCTGGCTTCGCGGCCATCGACGACCACCGAGGCGCCTGCGTCGGCACCCTGTTGCACGTAGTCGGCGATGCGATCCCGGGCTTCGCCGGTGATGATCGGGCCCATTTCTGATGCTGGGTCGGCGCCGTCGCCGATGGTGAGCTTCTCCATGCGGACCTTGATGGCCTCGACGAGCGGGTCGGCAATCTCGCCCACGGCGACGACGACCGAGATCGCCATGCAGCGCTCGCCCGCCGAGCCGTACGCCGCCGACACGGCGGCGTCGGCGGCCAGGTCGAGATCGGCGTCAGGCAGCACGATCATGTGGTTCTTGGCGCCACCGAGTGCCTGTACTCGCTTGCCGTTGCGGCTGCCGGTCTCGTAGACGTACTGGGCAATCGGGCTCGATCCGACGAAACTGACTGCGCGCACGTCGGGGTGTTCGAGCAGGCGATCGACCGCGACCTTGTCGCCGTTGACGACGTTGAGCACGCCGGGAGGGAAGCCGGCTTCTTGTGCGAGCTCGGCGATGAGCATGGGGCCCGAGGGGTCGCGCTCGCTCGGCTTAAGGATGAACGTGTTGCCGCAGGCCAGTGCGTTGGGGATCATCCACAACGGGACCATGGCTGGGAAGTTGAACGGCGTGATGCCAGCAACAACGCCGAGGGGCTGGCGCACCGAGTAGACGTCGACGCCGGTCGAGGCGGACTCGTTGTAGGCGCCCTTGAGGTTGTCGGCGATACCGCACGCGAACTCGATGTTCTCGAGGCCACGGGCGACTTCGCCCATCGCGTCGCTGAGGACCTTGCCGTGCTCGGCGGTGATCAGCTTGGCGATGTCCTCGGCGTGCTTCTCGACCAGGTTGCGGTAGGCGAACATGAGCTTGGTGCGGCGGGCCAAGCTGACTTCGGACCACTCTTCGAACGCGGCCTGGCTCGACGCGATGACTGCGTCGACTTCGGCCAAGCTGGCCATGGCCAGGTCGGCGCTCTGAGCACCGGTCGCTGGATTGAATACGGGCTTAGTGATGCCCGAGGTGCCTTCGACGGCGACGCCATCGATCAGGTGGTTGATCGTTTCCATGCTGCTCCCCCGCCTCTGGTCAGAGGCCGCCCCACGTGGTTGTGGAGCCGGTGGCACCCTACAAACTTGGAGCGCTCCAATTCAACCCCTTCATTGCGCTCGCCCATTGCGTCGCAATGCACGGCGAATCCTTCGTTCGGGTTGATCAGAGCAGGTAGGAGCTGAGGCCGCGACGGAGATAACGGCCGTCGCCAGGCGTGCCGCGGTACTCGCCACAGTCGATGATCACCTGACCGCGAGACAGCACGGTCGATACGCCGCCTTGCATCTCGAAGCCCTCGAACGCGGAGTAGTCGAGTGCCATGTGATGGGTCTCGGCACGAATCGTCCAGGTCGCGGCGGGGTCATAGACGACCACATCAGCGTCGCTGCCAGGCGCGAGCACGCCCTTCTGCGGGTACAGGCCGAACATGCGAGCGGGTGTCGTCGCGCACAGCTCCACCCAGCGCGGCAGCGAGATCTCGCCCTGCACGACGCCCTGATAGAGCAGGTCCATGCGGTGCTCGATGCCACCGATGCCGTTCGGGATCGCCCGAAAGTCATCAGCGCCTGCCGCCTTGTCGTTGAGACAGAACGGGCAATGGTCGGTGCTGACGACGGACAGGTCGTTCTGGCGAAGTCCATGCCAAAGATCAGCGTGGTGATGCTCGTGCTTGGTCCGCAACGGCGTGGAGCACACGTAACCAGCGCCACCGAAGTCGGGCAATCCGAGATGGTCTTCGAGGTTCAGGTACAGGTACTGCGGGCAGGTCTCAGCAAAGACGTTGGCGCCCTTGGCCCGCGCCCAGGCGACCTGTTCGAGCGCATGCGATGACGACAGGTGGACGATGTAGAGCGGGCACGCGCCGACGGCTGCGAGCTGGATCGCTCGGTGGGTTGCTTCGGCCTCGAGCTCAGGGCGGCGCACATAGCCGTGGTTGATCGGGTCGGTCTCGCCCCGCTCCACTGCCTGCTCGGCCAACAGGTCGATGGCGATGCCGTTCTCGGCGTGCATCATGATCATCGCGCCATTGCCGGCTGCCTGTTGCATGGCCAGCAGGAGTTGGCGGTCGTCGCTGAGCAGACGGTCGGGATAGGCCATGAACAGCTTGAAGCTGGAGATGCCCTCGTCGACGAGTGCGTCCATTTCCTTGAGCGAGTCGCCGGTGACGTCGCCGAGCACCATGTGGAAGCCGTAGTCGATGGCGCAGTTGCCCTCGGCCTCGGCAAAGCGAGCGTCGAGGCAGGCTCGCACCTGCTCCCCAGCCATCTGGGTAGCGAAGTCGATCACCGTGGTCGTGCCGCCCCAGGCGGCTGCTCGGGTTCCGGTCTCGAACGTGTCGGCCGTCCAGATGTCGCCGACGGGCATCTCAAGATGCGTGTGACAGTCGACGCCGCCGGGCAGCACGTACTTGCCGGTCGCATCGATGACCGTGGAGGCGCCCGCCGCTGCTGAGATCGCCAGCTCGGTTCCGGGCTGGACGAGCGCGACAATCTTCTCGCCGTCGATCAGCACGTCGGCCGGCTCGGCTCCCGTAGTCGAGATGACCGTGCCGTTGGCGATGTAGATCGTCACGGCCAGTTCAGCTCACCGACTCGATGGCGTCGACGAGTTGATCGAGGCCGTGAGCCATCTCGTCTTCAGTGATGTTGAGCATCGGGGTGAGGCGAAGCACGTTGTTGTACAGCCCGCCCTTGCCGATGAGCAGGCCTCGGTCCTTGGTGGCTTCGAGCAGCTTGAGCGCCATCGACGCATCGGGTTCGTTGCTGCCCGGGTGCACCGTTTCGATGGCGTGCATCAGGCCCTTGCCGCGGAGCTCGGCGATCCACGGCGTGGCCTCAGCGATCGGTGCGAGTCGCTCGACAAGCTGGGCGCCACGCGCGGCTGCGTTGCCTTGGAGGTCGGCATCTTGCACGTACTTGAGCGTGGCCAGGCCAGCTGCGGTTGACAGCGGGTTGCCACCGAAGGTCGTGAACGAGATGCCGTCGAGGCAGTTCATCACGTCGGCCCGAGCGACGATGCCAGCCAGTGTGATCCCGTTGCCGACGCCCTTCGCGAACGTGAGCATGTCCGGGACGATCCCGTGGGCTTGATAGCCCCAGAAATGTTCGCCGGTGCGACCCCAGCCGGTTTGCACCTCGTCGCTGACGAACAGAATCCCCTGTTCGGACAGGACCTTGTGCATGGCACCGAAGAAGCCATCGGGTGGAGTTGCGAAGCCGCCGACGCCTTGGATCGGTTCGGCGATCAGGCACGCCACATCGCCGGCCGTCATCATGTCGAGCACCTGCACGAGGTCGCTGACACAGGCCTGGGTGAACGCGTCGTCGTCGAGTTCACTGAACGGGCTGCGGAGCTTGTAGGGGCCGTGCACGAAGTTGACCGACAGGCCCGACACCGACGTTGTCGACCAGGACCGGTGCGACGTGATCGCTTGGGCCGTGAACGAGCGTCCGTGGTAGCTGTTGCGCATGGCGAGGATCTCGTTGGACTTGCGATACGCCGTCGCCAACAGGATCGCCATGTCGTTGGCCTCGGATCCCGACGTCGTGAAGAACACGCGAGCGTCGGGGATGCCACTGACCGCGGCGACTTCTTCGGCGAGTTCGATCATCGGTTCGCTCAGGTAGAGCGAGCTGGTGTGCATGACCTTGGCCGCCTGGGCCTGCACGGCGGCGACGACGTCGGGCTGGGCGTGACCGACCATCGTGGTCAGGATCCCGCCGAACCAGTCCATGTACTTGTTGTCTTCGAGGTCCCAGACCCAACTGCCCTCGCCGCGGTCGATCGAGATCGGCGCGTCGTAGAAGGGCTTGGTGTAGTCGGGCAGGACAGCGCGGTAGCGCTCGGCGAGTTCGGCGTTCGTCGTCACGGCGGCGAGCTTAGGACTTCAGCTCGTAGTCCGTTCGGTTGCAGACCTGACGAATCGCGAAGCTCGAACGCAGGCGGGCCACGTGGGGCAGGCTGGCCAGGTGCTGGCGGTGGATCCGCTCGTAATCGGCGACGTCGACGCATACGACGTGGACGAGATAGTCGGCCTCGCCGGCCATGAGGTGACAACTCATGACCTCGGGGGTCAACGCGATCGCGGCTTCGAACTCGTCGAGCAGTTCTTCTGCTTGTGAGTCGAGACTTATCTCGACGAAGACCGACACGGTGCGACCGATTGCGGTCGGGTCGAGCAGCATGACGTAGCGGTCGATGACGCCGTCGTCTTCGAGGCGGCGCACGCGACGCGACGCAGACGACGGCGAGAGCCCCACCCGGTCGGCCAGCTCTGCGCTCGTCATGCGCCCATCCGCTTGCAGCTCTTGCAGGATCGCCGAATCGATCGGGTCGAGTTCCATGGATGCACGATAGCCGCGCGCTGGCTACCAACTGTGCTGGATTCGTGCACAACGAATAGTCGCAGCGGTGGAAGAACGCCAGGACATGCCACGGGACGATGTTTACGATCATCGCAAGACAGGTTCATGCCCGAATCCACCCTTTTGCGCAGGAGTAGCCCATGACGATCGTCGGCGTTCCCACCGAAATCAAGACCGATGAGAAGCGGGTTGGGCTCACTCCAAACAGCGCGCAGGAACTTGCCGGCCGTGGCCACACGGTCCTTGCACAGTCCGGCTCCGGCGCCGGAATCGGCGCATCCGATGCTGACTACGAAGCTGCCGGCGCAAAGATCGTGGCGACCGCTGCAGACGTCTTCGCCCAATCCGAAATGATCGTCAAGGTCAAGGAGCCGCTGGCTCCCGAGCGGGCCATGCTGCGCCCCGACCACCTGCTCTTCACCTATCTCCATCTGGCCGCGGACGAACCCCAAACCCGTGAACTGATGGCCTCCGGCGCCACTTGCATCGCCTACGAAACCGTCACCTCTTCTCGCGGTGGGCTCCCCTTGCTCACCCCGATGTCGCAGGTCGCCGGTCGCATGGCTGCGCAAGCAGGTGCACATCACCTGGAAGCCCCCCAAGGTGGCGCCGGCAAACTCATTGGAGGCGTTCCCGGTGTACCGGGCGCCAAGGTCACCGTGATCGGTGGCGGTGTCGTTGGCGAGAACGCCATCGAGATCGCAATCGGCATGGGCGCCGATGTCACTGTGCTCGACCGTGACACCAGCGTGCTCGACCGACTCGAGAAGCGCTTTGGCTCCTCGCTGCGCACCGTCTACAGCACGACGGCCTCGGCGTGGACCGAGGTCGTTGACTCTGACCTCGTGATCGGCGCCGTGCTGATCCCAGGCGCAGCGGCACCCAAGATCGTCAGTGAAGACATGGTCAAGGCCATGCGGCCTGGCTCGGTGCTCGTCGACGTTGCGATCGATCAGGGCGGTTGCATCGAAACCGCAAAGGCAACGACGCACTCGGATCCGACCTACGTGGTGCACGACGTCGTCCACTACTGCGTCGCCAACATGCCTGGCGCTGTTCCCGCGACGTCCACGTTCGCGTTGAACAACGCCACGCTCCCCTTCACGTTGGCGCTGGCGGACAAGGGCGCTGCCCAGGCGTGCATCGACGATGCGCACCTGCGCAACGGACTCAACGTCCTCGATGGCAAGATCACCGAGCCATCGGTCGCCGAGGTGTTCGGCATCGATTACACCGACCCGCTCGACGCACTCGCGTAGGCTTCTCACCGCCGGCAATTCCGGTTCTGGCGCTTGCCGGCACCGCGTTTGTGCCCTGATCTGCGAAACTAGAGTCGTGGTCCATTCAAGTGAGACGACGGCGGGCATCAAGCCAAACCAGTACGACGAGCATGCTGAGCAGTTCGCGGCGCACATGGAGAGCCAGCCGTACAACGTGTTGTACGAACGCCCGGCAACTCGCGAACTAGTCGGCGACGTCGCCGGACTCGACGTCCTCGATGTGGCCTGCGGCGCCGGCGCGCTCCTCGAGGACCTGACCGCCTCAGGTGCTCGCGTTGTCGGCAGCGACGCGTCGCAGCCAATGCTCGACATGGCCCGCCAACGGCTCGGGCCCGACACCCCGCTCCATCTGCAGGACTGCTCCGCGCCATTCCCATGGGCCCACGATGCGTCCTTCGACCTCGTCGTGATGGCACTCGCGTATCACTACCTCAACGACCACGCGTCGTTTCTGCGTGAGATGCACCGGGTGCTCCGCAGTGACGGCAGCTTTGTGATCAGCACGCATCATCCGACCGATGATCTTCGCCGACTCGGCGGGTCCTACTTCGATACCGAGCTCAACACCGACATCTGGGGAACCGGCGATCCGGTCGTGTCGTGGCGCATGCCGTTGACCGTCATGACCGAGCAGTTTCGCGACGCCGGATTCTTGATCGAACGCATCGTCGAGCCTCGCCCACTTCCTGAGATGGCGACGAGCAATCCCGACGTGTTCAACAAGCTCGAACATTGCCCCGCGTTCATCCTCTTTCGGCTCATCAAGTCACCGAAATCCTGAGTCTCGATCTGCTCGGGCAACGCCCGCGGCGAATAGCCTCAAGGGATGACCGAGCAGAGCGTCACCGAACGCGTTACTGCCGCTGTTGAGCGTGCCCGAGCGGCCCAGCGAGCAATCGAGCACTACGACCAAGAACAGGTCGACGACCTTGTGACCGCAATCGCCTACCGAGCGACCCGGCCCGAGGTCGCTGCGGAACTGGCGCGTCTTGCTGCGGAACAGAGCGGCCTCGGCAATGCCGAGGACAAGACGCGCAAGATCCTACGCAAGACCACCGGCACGCTGTCCGACCTCAAGGGTGCGCCGTCGGTCGGTGTCATCGATGTCGATGACGAGCGTGGCGTGACCACGATCGCCAAGCCGATGGGCGTCATTGCTTGCATCCTGCCGTCGACCAATCCAGGTGCGACGCCGATCAACAACATGATGATCACGCTCAAGGGTCGCAACGCCGTGATCCTCGCGCCGCACCCCAAGGGCGAAGCCACGTGCGCCGAATCGGTACGCCTGGCCCGTCTCGAGCTCGCCAAACTCGGCGCTCCTGAGGACCTGGTGCAGATGGTCAGCCTGGCTGCGGCGAACAAAGAGGCTGGCAAGGCCATCGCCAGCGAGCTGATGTCGCACTGTGACTACTCGCTCGTGACCGCCGGCCCCGCCAACGTCGATCTTGCGTATCGCAGCGGCACGCCGTCGCACGGTGTTGGCGTGGGCAACGCACCGGTGATCATCGACGAGACCGCCGACGTCGAGGCTGCAGTCGAGAAGATCGTGATGAGCAAGACGTTCGACCATGCCACGAGCTGCTCGAGCGAGAACTCGCTCGTGATCGAGGCCAGCGTCTACGACCAGGTCATGGCCGCACTGCAGGACCACGGCGGCTACGTCGTGCCCGAAGAACAGAAGCCGCAGCTCCAAGAAGCCATGTGGCCCGGGGGCAACCTCAACCGCAACGTCGTCGCCCAGCCGGCCAGCCGCATCGCCGAAGTCGCCGAGCTCCCGGCCGACGAGGCCCACCAGTCGCGATTCCTGATCGTCGAAGAGTCCGGCATCGGGCCCGACCATCCGTTCTCGGGCGAGAAGCTGTCGGTCGTGTTGACGGTCTACAAGACCGACGACTTCGACCAGGCGCTCGACACGGTCGAGTCGATCCTGGCCTATATGGGCGAGGGCCACAGCGCGGGCATCCACTCCGAGGTCGACGAACGGGTCGAAGCACTGGCTGCTCGGGCTCGTGTGTCGACGGTGTTGGTCAACCAACCACACGCCTACAACAACGGCGGCAGCTTCGACAATGGGCTCGACTTCACCCTGTCGATGGGTGCGGGCACCTGGGGCGATAACGACAGCTGCGAGAACCTGACGTACAAGCACTTCCTGAACTACACGTACCTCGCTCGCCCGATCGCGAGTACTGAGCCGACCGAAGACGAACTGTTCGGCGACTTCCTCGTCCGACACGGCTAGCGGTCGCCACATGTTCATCGAAGAAGCCGACGCCAAGGGTCTGATCGCGGCTGGCGGCGTGCCCACGCCTCCGAGCGGAATCGCCGCAACACCAGCTGCTGCCGAAGCCGTCAGTGCCGAAATCGGCGGTCCGGTGATGGTGAAGGCGCAGGTGCCAGCAGGCAAGCGCGGCAAGGGCGGCGGCATCATCGCTGCCGAGACTCCCGAGGCAACGCGAGAGGCGGCCGAGCAGATCCTGGGCATGCAGCTGGGCGAGCACCTGGTCGAGCGTGTCTTGATCGAAGGCAAAGCCGACATCGCCCAAGAGCTGTACGTCGCATTTCTGGTCGACCCCGCGACTGCAGGCCCGCTGCTCATGATCTCGGCCGAGGGGGGCATGGACATCGAAGAAGTGCACGCCGGGAAGCCCGAGGCGGTGCACCGCGCCTCGATCGATATTCGCTATGGCATGGGCGCAGCAGATGCACTCAATGCCGCCGCACGCATCACCGACGATCCGAACGTGCAGGCGTCGCTTGCCGGCGTGCTCGTCACGCTCTACGGCTTGTTCCGCAGCCTCGATGCCCAGCTCGTCGAGATCAACCCGCTGGCCGTCACGACAGCTGGCGACGTCGTTGCCCTCGACTGCAAGCTGGTCGTCGACGACAATGCGCTCTTCCGCCAAGAGGGCCTGCCCGAGCAGCGTCCGACCGGAACCGATCTGGAGCTACGAGCGGCGGAGCAGGACTTCTTGCTCGTCGAACTCGACGGCGATGTCGGCGTGCTCGCCAATGGCGCCGGCCTCACCATGTCGACGATGGATGCGGTGACTGCGCTCGGTGGCAGCCCCGCCAACTTCCTCGAAGTCGGCGGCATGGCCTACAAGCGGGCGACGCCCGCGCTCGAACTGGTGCTGAGCAACCCCAAGGTCAAGAGCCTGCTGGTGAACCTGTGCGGCGCCTATGCCCGCACCGACGTGATCGCCGAAGGACTCATCGCTGGTTGGAAAGAACTCGCTCCTGACCTGCCGGTGTCGTTCTGTATTCACGGCACCGGCGAGGAACGGGCCCAGCAGCTTGTCCGCGACGAGCTCGGTGTGGAGTGCCACGACCTGATGGACGATGCGATTCTTGAAGCGATCGCCAACGCGGCAGGAGCTACGGCATGAGCGACCTTCTCGACTCGACGTCGCTATTCGGCGCCACGCCACTGCGTACCCTGGTGCAAGGCATCACCGGCGGCGAAGGCTCGTACTGGACCGAGCAGATGCTCGCCTACGGCACCAACGTCGTCGCTGGCTGCACGCCCGGCAAGGGCGGCCAACGGATCCACGGCGTGCCCGTGTACAGCGCCGTTACCGATGCCATCAACGCAAACGCGATCGACCTGTCGGTCATCTTCGTGCCGGCGCGCTTCGCCAAGGGCGCCGCGATCGAGGCCATCGAGGCTGGCGTGCCGAACGTCATCGTGCTGGCCGAGTTTGTGCCCGTCCACGACACGATGGAGATCCTCGCTGCAGCCCGAGCCAACGCCGCTCGCATCATCGGACCGAACTGTCCCGGCGTCGTGTTCCCCGGCCGTGACTTCGCCGGCATCATGCCCGGCTGGTCCGAGCGCCTGTTCGCTCCTGGCCGCATCGGCGTCGTGTCTCGCAGCGGAAGCCTCGGGGCCCTCATCAACCTGAATCTGGTCTCGGCGGGCTACGGCCAGTCGGCCATGCTCGGCCTCGGTGGCGACCCCATCGTCGGCACCACGTTCGCGCAGGCGCTGCAGATGTTCGACGCAGACCCGAACACCGACACGATCGTGTTGCTGGGCGAGGTCGGTGGGCCGATGGAAGAAGAGGCCGCGGAGCTGATCCCGTCGCTCTCCAAGCCAGTCGTCGCGTTCATCGCCGGCAAGAACGCTCCCGAGGGCAAGAAGATGGGCCACGCTGGCGCACTTGTCTCGGGCGGCAAGGGAACGGCGGCATCGAAGATGGCGGCGCTCACCGCTGGCGGAGCGCACGTCGCCGACTCCCCCACCGAGATCATCGGCATCCTGCAGAACCTGTAGCCGTCGTTGCTGGCTTAGTCTCGGTGCATGACTGATAACGCGGGCTGGACGTTCACTGACGCTGCCGAAATGGACTGGCAACCACTTGGCGAGGGCATCGCCATGAAGATGCTCGGCGTCGCCAACGGCAAGACCATGACGATGTTCAAGTTCGACGCTGGCTATGTCGGCGGAACCCATGAGCACACGAACGAGCCCGAGTTCACCTACATCCTCGAAGGCTCGATGATCTCGAACGGTGTGCTGATGGAAGCCGGCCACGCATACGCGGCCGAGCAAGGCACGACCCACGACGAGTTCCGCACCGACACCGGCGCAACCCTCGTCTCTGTCTTCCCAGTACCACCCGGCATGGCTGGGTAGCTCGCCTAGACGTTCAGGGTCTTGGGGTAGTAGTCGCCGGCGGGGGTGGCGCCGGCTTCGGAGGTGAAGGTGCCTTCGAACGGCCAGTCGTCTTCTTGGCCCGGCAACGGGCCCTGGTTGAAGCGGCCGAGTTCACCGCCTCCAGCGGCTTCGTTACCAACGAGTGACCACGCCTGACGCTTGTAGGTCAAGTTGTCCGGCTGCAGACGATGCGCCTCGCGGAAGTGAGCGAACGCTCCCTCGCGATCGCCAGCTTCCCAAAGATGCAGCGCGAGCTCGAAGTGCGCGGCGCCCTCGGACTTGTCTTGGGAGCGTTCTTGCGAGCCGGCGATGACCTCGCTCGGGCTGAGCGCAAACCGGCTGTCGGCGCCCTTGGCCGCCCAGTCACGGATGGCGTCCGCGTACGAGTCACGGTCTTGACCGCCGCGAAGCTTGGCGGCGAGTTCGGGGTTGGTTGCCTCGACCTCGGCGGCCTTGGCTTCGGTCTCGGCGTCTCGCTGGTCGAGGAACTCACGCAGCCAGTCGGGGTAGAAGTCACCCGGACCCCATCCGGGTTCAGCGGCGCGGACGATCATGCCGTCTTCGTCGATCCACACGACGTTCGGGATGTTGACGACGCCGAACAGTGCATCCATCTGGTGCGTCGGATCGAGCAACGACGTGTGATTCGCAGAACCGCCGGAACCGTTCGCCCAGCCGGCTTCGATGAATTCACGAGACGCTTCGGGGTCGCTCATCTCGAGTGAGACTGAGACGATCTCGACGCCCTGAGGGGCGAGTTCTTCATGCAGTGCCTGCCACCCGGGCAGGTCGTAGCGGCAACCTCAATAAGGCGCCCAGGAGACGAGCACGACCTTCTTGCCTCGCAGCGAGGAGAGCCGGAACTCGTTGCCGTCGAGATCGTTCAGCACGAGCTCAGGAGCCGTGGCGGTCGTGAGCGCACGACCGCTGAGCGACTCGGGGCCCACCGCCCACATGCCGGCCGACTCGTCGTGGACGACGGCCATGCCCAAGCGTGCGGCCGTCGACGCGGCGTCGTAGCCGTCGGGCAGCGGCACACAGACCTCGCCTTTGCAGGCGCCTTCGGGTTTGATCTCCCAGCCGGTTCCGGCGTGGAAGGCGTCGGCATCGAGCTCGCGCGTGTTCGTCAACATGTGTTGAGCTTCGCACACCACGCAGGCTTCCCCCAGCTCCGACGAGCGCGAGCGCTAGCTCTCCGCAGCCAAGATCGTTTCGAGCGGTGCGTGCCGGTAGAGGTACGCCCGCCCGTAGCTGTAGTCGATCTCGGATTCGCGGGTCGCTCCGAGCCGTTCGGCCACGGCGATCGACGGTGCGTTGTCGAGCGCGATCACGCTCACGGCGGTGTCCCACCCGAAGTCCTCGTAGGCGGCTCGTAGCGCCCGCCGGGCCGCTTCGGTTGCGAAACCCTTGCCGTGGTGGCCCGGCGCAAGCGCCCAGGTGATCTCGGGTGCGTGCCAGCCTTCGGGAAACCACATACCGCTGAGGCCGACGAAGGCACCGGTGGCCTTGTCTTCGAGGGCCCAGGGCCCGTAGCCCCGCAGCGCCCAGTGTCCGGGATAGGCGGCGAATTTGCGCCACGCAATCGGCCGTTCGCATGGCCCGCCGTAGAAGCTCGACATGGGGTCGGCGTAGAACTCGGCCATGGGCTCGAAGTCGTCCTCGCGGAACTCGCGCAGGACCAAGCGTTCAGACGTCAGCGTCGGGATGTGCACCTGCGAAGTATGCACCAGGGTGCACGTGTCGTCAGGGCTCGACGCGCTCGATGATGACGACATGTGTGCCCGGCTCGCCCGGCCATGGCGCCCGATGCGGACGAAGCGACCAACGCTTGCCGACGCGCTGCACGACCCAGGGCCGCTCGTCATCGACAAGGTGCACGAGTCCCTTGGCCCGCACGACCCTGTCGCCCAGGCCGTCCATCAACTCCCCCACCCAGGCCTTGGTCACCGGTTCATCGGCGTCGACGGAGCGAGTCGAGAACAGCCGCTCGGGGTGATGATGGCCATCGGCTTCATAGCTCCGGGTCGTCGAGCGCCCAAACAGGACCTCGGGAGCGACTTGGCTGTTGCTCGTCGTAAGCACGTATGCCTCGGGGCACGTCTCGCGCAGCCATGCTTCGGTCTCGGCCAGCTGCTCGGGTGACACCAGATCGGCTTTGTTGAGGACCAGCACTTCGGCCGCCGCGAGCTGCTGCCGGATCGTCTGCGACAGGTACTTGTCGTCAGCGGCCGTGCGAACCGTCTCTGCATCGACGAGCACGATCACCGCGTCGAGCGTCAACCCGGGACCGTGGCCATAGGCCGCAACCGTCGACGGGTCCGCGACCCCGCTCGTCTCAATGACGAGGCGATCGGGGCGAGGATCAAACGCGACGATCCGATCGAGCGCCTGGGCGAAGCCATCAACGATCGAGCAACAGATGCAGCCGTTGCTCAACTCGATCGTGTCGTCGGTCTGGGACTCGATCAGATCGAGATCGATGTTGATGTCGCCGAAGTCGTTGACAAGCACAGCAAGTCGCTCGCCAGCGCCATCCGCGGCTGCGTCGTTGTTCCGATGAAGCAGATGGTTGAGCAGCGTGGTCTTGCCGGAACCGAGATAGCCGCCAATGACGGTGACCGCGATTCGTTCGGGGCTCATGGGCGTCGAATCAGGTTCGAGGGTCGGCTTGCATGGGGATGCCACCAAGCACGGTGCCCCACACTTCGATGTCCTTGATCGTGACCGGGTCGACCGTCGTCGGATCCTCGGCCAGCACGGCGAAGTCGGCCATCTTGCCAGCTTCGATACTGCCGACCTCGTCGTCGAGCTTGAGCTGCCAGGCGGCGCCGAGCGTGACCGAGTGCAGGGCGTCTTCGGCCGAGATGCACTCGTGTTCGCCGAGCACCTGGCCCGATGCGGTCAGACGGTTCACCGCGCACCACATGGTGTGCAAGTGCCCCATCGGCGTGACCGGAGCGTCGCAGTGGATCGAGAACGGCACGCCCTCGCGAAGCGCCGTCGCAGCCGCATTCATGCCGCGAGCCCGCTCGGGGCCGACGGTGATGTCGCGGTGCTGGTCGCCCCAGTAGAAGGTGTGGTTGGCAAACAGGTTGGCGCACATGCCGAGCGCCTTCATGCGCTTGTACTGGGCCTGCTTGGAGGTCTGGCAATGCTGCACGGTGTGGCGGTGATCCCAGCGGGGATGACGCTCGAGCACCGTCTCGACCGCGTCGAGTAACACCTCGGTCGCTTCGTCGCCGTTACAGTGCACGTGGACGGTCAGGCCGGCCTTGTGGAACGGTTCGAGCACATCGGCAACACCGTCAGGCGGCAGCAGCCACAGGCCGTTACCGGGGTGGGTCTCAGGTGGCCGGTAGTAGTGCGGCCAGCTGATGCGGCCGGTGAAGCCCTGGTTCGACCCGTCGAGCATCAGCTTGACGATGCCGAACTTGAGCTTGTCCGTCGTGTGTTCGCGAACGTCGACACCGACCTGGGCCAGTGCGGCCGGGTCGTCGAGGCCGCCCATCATCGAGGAAAGCGCAACCATCACACGAGCCGGATACTCCGGGTCGTTCGTAGTGTCCTTCCAGTTCTGCACCTGATCAGGATCCGACAGCTGGCTCGTGCCGAGGTCGGTGATCAGCGTGACGCCGCTATTGCGGGCCTCGGTCGCATAGTTCCAGATCGCTTCTTTGGTCCGCAGCCGGCTGCCGAGGTCGGCGTATGCGTCGACCAAGCGCATCGCTGGCGGTTCTTGGAGCTCACCGTCGGGGTTGCCGTCAGCATCGAGCGAGATACCTGGCGTCGGGTTGTCGGCCGTGATCTCCGCCCGGTTCAGTAGCGCAGTGTTCACCGTCGCCAGGTGACCGCTCGCATGGTGTACGAAAATGTTGCGGGTCTCGCTCACCCGGTCGAGGTGCTTGGCCAGCAGCCGATCACCTGGGAAGTAGATCGGATCGAGGCCCCACGCCAGCAGTGGTGTTGCTGGGTCGCTCATCTCGGTCTCGACCTCGATCAAGCGGTCGATGACCTCGTCAACGCTCTTGCAGCCCTTCCAGAGCTTGTTGTCGGCGCCGCGGCGATCGAAGTAGCCGACGTAGGGCATCGTCCACATGCCGCCGGCCATGACGTGGCTGTGCGCCTCGATGAAGCCGGGCGTGAGCACCTTGTCGGCAAAGGTCTCGTCGACCGTGTGCTCGCCCCACGACTTGCACTCTTCGAGCGTGCCGACGGCGAGGATCCGGCCGTCGGAAACGGCGACCGCTTCGGCTGTCGGATTGCTCGGGTTCATCGTGATGATCTTGCGAGCGGTGAAGATCGTGAACGGTTCGATGCTCATGGAGACTCCAGTGGGTCAGAGGCGGTGCGGATGGTTTAGTCCTCGCGTGCAGCGAGATGACCGGGGGCGATTTCGACAAGCTCGACGCGCGTGGGCGCGGTTCCTGGCTCCCAGACCGGGCTGGGAATCTCGCCGGTGATGAGGGGCCGGTCGCGGCGGGCGCGCGGGTCGGCGATCGGTACGGCGTCGAGCAAACGTTTCGTGTAGCTGTGCTGTGGGTTCTCGAAGATCGCAGACCGCGGACCGATCTCAACGATCTGGCCCAGGTACATGACCGCGACACGGTGGCTGACTCGTTCGACCACGGCCAGGTCGTGGCTGATGAACAGGTAGCTCAAGCCCATCTCGGCTTGGAGCTCCATCATGAGGTTCACGACTTGGGCCTGAATCGACACGTCGAGCGCCGAGACAGCTTCGTCGGCGATCACAAGCTGCGGTTCGAGTGCGAGCGCCCGGGCGATGCAGATGCGCTGACGTTGCCCGCCCGAGAACTGGTGCGGGAACTGGCGCATCATGTCGGCGGTGAGCCCGACACGCTCAAACAGCTGCGCGACACGGTCGTCGATCTCGCTCGCCGTTCCCTTGCCGTGGATGGTGAGGGGCTCGGCGACGGCCTTGCCAACAGAGCGACGCGGATCGAGGCTGGCGAAGGGGTCTTGGAAGATGATCTGCAACTTCTGGCGATGCTCTCGCATGGCTCGGTTGCCGAGCGACGTGATGTCGACGCCATCGAGGTGCACCGAGCCCGACGTTGGTTCGAGCAGGCGGATCACCAGATGCGCGAGGGTGGACTTGCCGCAGCCGCTTTCGCCGACGACGGCGAGGGTCTCGCCTGCGTCGAGCGAGAAGTCGACATGCTCGACGGCGTGGACGTTGGAGCCGCCACCGACCGGGAAGACCTTGCACAGGTCACGGACTTCGACGAGCGGAGCGCTCACGAGTCCACCTGTTTCATCTCAACCGTTTCCATTTCTACAAGGTCGAACGGAGCGGGTTCGTCGAGACCGGTCATCGAGCCCAGGCGGGGCACGGCAGCAAGCAGTGCTTGGGTGTAGCGCTCGCGAGGGTTCTCGAACAGGTCGTACACATCGCCTTGTTCGACGATCTCGGCCTGGTTCATGACGACAACTCGGTCGGCGACTTCGGCGACAACGCCCATGTCGTGCGTGATGATCATGACCGCGGCGCCTGTGGTCTGCCGGAGGTCTCGCATGAGGCCGAGGATCTGGGCCTGGATCGTGACGTCGAGCGCGGTTGTTGGTTCGTCAGCGATCAGGACCCGAGGGTCGCACGACAACGCCATGGCGATCATCACCCGCTGGCGCATACCGCCGGACATCTCGTGCGGGAACTGTTCGAGGCGTTGTTCGGGGTCTGGGATGCGGACTTGCTGGAACATCTCGAGCGCCCGGGCCATGCCCTCAGCCTTGTCGACGCCTTGATGCAGCTGCACGGCTTCGGCCACCTGATTGCCGACGGTGTACACCGGGTTCAGGCTGGTCAGCGGCTCTTGGAAGATCATCGAGATGTCGTTGCCCCGCACCTCGCGCATCTCGTTCTCGGATAGGCCGACGAGGTCCACGACTTCGCCATTGTCACGGCGGAACAGGATCTCGCCCTGCTCGATCTTGCCCCGCGTACCGAGCTCGACCAGGCGCATGATCGAAAGCGCCGTGACGGACTTGCCGGAACCAGACTCGCCAACGACGGCGAGCGTCTCGCCGGGAAACAGGTCGAACGAGGTGCCGTTCACGGCGGTAAACGAACCGAACGTCACCACGAGATCTCGTACCGACAGAATCGCCTCGGCGTCACTCCCCTGAGCTGGGCTGGTCTCGTTGGGCATCAGCGGCCCCGCAGCTTCGGGTTGAACGCATCTTGGAGGCCGTCGCCGATCAGGCTGAAGCTCAGCACGGTGGTGAAGATGGCGAGTCCGGGGAACGTCACGGTCCACCAGCCGCCGAGGACCGAACCACGGTTCTGGCCGATCAGGTAGCCCCACGAAACATCGTTCGGGTCGCCCAGGCCAAGGAACGCAAGCGCCGCTTCGAACAGGATGGCTGCGCCCATGCCGAGCGTCGTGGCGACGATCAATGGCGGCATGGCATTCGGCAAGAGCACCCGGAACATGATTCGGAAGTCAGAGGTGCCAATCGCCTGCGCGGCCTTGACGAACTCGAGGTTTCTTAGCCGCAGGAATTCGGCGCGGGTGAGTCGGGCCAGTGAAGGCCACAGCACGACGCCGATTGCGATGGCGACTTTCCACCAGGCAGGTTCGAACAGGGTGACGATGACCAGCGCGAACAGCAGGCCGGGCATGACCTGGAACACTTCGGTGAAGCGCATCAGGAGTGTGTCGACTCGCCCGCCGTAGAAACCGGCGATTGCGCCGATCGATACGCCGATCAGCACCATGATCAGGGTGGCCACGAGCGAGACCCGCAGTGTGGTGTCGCCGCCGTTGACGACGCCAGCCAGCACATCACGACCGAGGTAGTCGGTACCGAATGCCGGGATGTCTTCGGTGCCAGGACCTTCGAGCGGAATCGCGATGATCCGGCTCGGGTCCTGGTCGTACAGCGACGGTCCCAGATACGTCATGAGGATCATGAAGATCAACAGGATGAGCCCGAAGACCGCAGCACGGTTGCGGAAGAACAGGCGCAAGGCCTCTCGGCCCGGCGGTGCGACCGCTTCGACTTCGACATCGTTCACGAAGAGGCCCGTCATGCGGCGCTCCCTCCGACTCGGATACGTGGGTCGATCAATCGGTACACCAGGTCAGTCGCCAGGTTGGCGAGGATCACGAGGATCGACGACAGCATCAGCAGACCGAGTAGCACTGGTGCGTCTCGTGCCTGTACCGATTCGAACGCCAACCGTCCGAGCCCGGGCCAGTCGAACACCGTCTCAACGATCAACGCGCCGGAAAGGATCGTGCCGAGCTGAAGACCGGCAAGCGTGATGACCGGGATCACCGCGTTGCGCAGCGCATGCTTGTAGACGACCGTGCGTTCCGACAGGCCCTTGGACCGGGCGGTGCGCACGAAGTCAGACTGCAACGTCTCGAGCATCGAGGCGCGCGTCTGGCGGCTGTACTGCGCCAGATACAGGACCCCGAGCGTGAACGCCGGCAAGATCAGGTGCTCGGCAATGTCGATCCATTGCTGGATGAAGTTGCCTTCGAACCGCAAGTCCTGCATTCGGCCCGCGGGTAACCAATCGAGCACCGACGCAAACAGAATGATCAGCTGAATACCGAGGAAGAACACCGGTATTGAGAACCCGATCAGAGCAAGCACCGTCGCCAGGTGACTGAACCAACTCTCGGGCCGACGCGCGGTGTACACACCGACGGCGATGCCGACGATGATGGCGAACAGGATCGCCGTCGTACCGAGGATCACGGTCGCGCCGATGCGGTCCCGAACAAGCGACGTGACCGGCTCGTTGAACCGATACGACTGGCCGAAATCGCCGGTCGCGACTCGGCCCAGATACGAACCGAACTGGTTGATGAACGGTTTGTCCAGCCCGTAGAGCGCCCGAATCTCGTCGAGCACTTCGGGATCGCCGGAGCCGCTTTCGCCCGCGATCACGACCGCTGCATCGCCTGGGGCGATGTGCAGCAGCGTGAAGTTCACAATTGCAACGGCGAGGACTAGCCCAATGATTTGGACCAGCCTCGCCGCAACAGTTCTCAACATCTCGGAGTCAAATCCGTCGAATCGATGTCTCTCGTATCGGTGTCGTCAGTGGCCTATTCGGCGAGCCACACGTCGAGCATCGGCGACATGGTGCCCCAGATACCGACCGGTGGGTTCTGCACCCGTGGGTTCATGGCCATCCAGGTCGGCGACGTCGACAAGAAGTGGATCGGCGCTTCGTCAGCGATGATCGCCTGAGCCTCGGCGTAGAGGCCGATGCGCTCGTCGCGGTCCACGCTCTGGCCGGCCTTGTCGAACAGTGCGTCGACTTCGGCGTTCTCGTAGCCGGTGTTGTTGGTCCAGATGGCGCCAACACGGTTCGAGCTGAGGTACGTGCGGTGCACGCCGATGACCGGGTCGCCCCAGTTCCAAACCTGGTTGACGGTCATCTGGTGTTCGCCACCAGCGACACGACCTGCCCAGGATGGGAAGTCGGCGGACACGTTGAGTTCGGCGTTGATGCCGGCGTCGCCCAGTGCCTGGACGATGTACTCGGCCGTGGCCTGCTGGCCCGGTGGGATGTAGTCGACGGCGAGGGTGAGCTCACCTTCGGCGTAGCCGGCCTCGGCGAGCAGTTCCTTGGCCCGGTCGATGTTCGCGGCGTAGGCCTCAGCATCGGGGTTGTGGTACGGGCTGGCGGGAACGATGCCGGTCGTGACCGGGAAGGTCGTGCCCTGGTCGATCACGTTCGAAAGGAATTCGCGGTCAACGGCGTAGGCGATGGCCTGGCGCACACGGACGTCGGAAAGCACGTCGTCGGCGAGGTTGAACTCGAGCCAGTTCACCGGGCCAATGGCCTCGTGGCCTTCGGCGGTGAGGATCAGCTCGTTGTTGTCACGGACACGGACGATGTTGGCGGCCGAACCGAGCGTGGTCGTCAGGTCGATGTCGCCACCTTCGAGACCGAGCACGATCGTGGATGGATCGGGGCTGATCTGGATGATGATCTCGTCGAGCAGTGGGCGCTCGGGGATGAAGAAGTCTTCGAACTTCTCGAGGCGGATCACCGAACCGGTTTCGTATTCGACGAGGCGGAATGGGCCCGAGCCAACGAAGTCTTCGGTGTTGCGTGGGTGTTCTGCGACTGGGGTGCCGTCGTTGAAGATGTGCTCCGGGATGATCGGGAGCAGACCTGGCGACATGGCGAGCAGGATCGCAGGGTGAGGCTGGCTCAGGTTGATGATCACGGTCTGATCATCTGGCGTGAGCACTTCGGTCACCGGAGCGAACATCGTCTTGAACGGGTGACCGGCTTGTGCGGTCTCGATCGAGAACTTGACGTCTTCTGAGGTAATGGCTTCGCCGTCGTGGAAGACGGCGCCTTCGACGAGGTTCAGCGTGACGGACAGACCGTCATCGGCAACTTCCCAGCTCTCAGCCAGGTATGGCTGTGGGTTGAAGTTCTCGTCGAACAGCAGTGGGCTGGCATTGAGCTGCGTGCCCGGGACTGCGGTGGCGAGACCCGACTGCACGGTGCCGTTGAAGTGGCGTGGCACCTGGGTGCTTCCGATGATCAACGTGCCACCAGCGACAGGGCCCGAGTCGACGGCGCCGGCATCGGCGTCGTCGCTTTCGATCTCTTCGAGCTCTTCTTCGTCAAGCGACGTGTCGACGGCTTGCTCTTCGCCGTCGTCTTCCATGGCTTCTTCGTCGTCCACGGCGTCGTCTTCCATGGCTTCTTCGTCGTCGTCCATGGCATCGTCCACGGCGTCTTCGACCGCGTCGGTTGCGGCATCAACCGCATCGTCAGCGTCAGAACCGCCACAGGCGACAGCGAACAGACCCAAACAGGCCACGAGCGCCAAAAGGCGCATCAGTGATGACTTCATCAACCCTCCTAGATGAACTTGAGCGAACGTACCACAGAGGGCCCCGCCGTCTTGTTACGCGGCACCGAGGAGAACCGACTGTTCTCACGCCCGAAACACCGACGCGGTTTCAGCGCCGAAAGAGGCGTTCCAACGAGCTGTAATCGGCCAGCGTGAGGGTTGTGTCGAGATCGACGGCCACCGAGTTCGAGAACACCGTGTCGACGCTGCCGCCGATGCTGAACGCGGCGATCTCGACCGGTGAGCGCTGTTCGATCTGGCGCACGACCTGGGCGAAGTGTTCGGCGAGGTAGAACGGGTTGCCGGTGGCCATCGAGGTTCCCGATTCGGCCGGGGCACCGTCGGACACGACGACCAGGATCTTGCGAGGTTCGGGGAGGGCGAGCAGTCGCTGGTGGGCCCAGATGATGGCCTCGCCGTCGACGCTCTCGCGGAAGTGCCGCGTGACAAACATCGCCGCGAGCGAACGACGAGCTCGTCGCCATGGCGTGCCGGCGTCTTTGTAGATGACGCGAGCGAGCTCGGCGACACGCCCAGGGTCCTCGGGCTTGCCGGCGACCTTCCAGTCTTCGAGCGCCTGTCCCCCACTCCACGAGTTCGTCGTATGGCCGAGGACTTCGTTCGTCACGCCAGCAAGGTCGAGCGCTCGGCTGAGCGTGTCGGCGAGGACCGCGAGCGTCTCGAAGCGGTGGGCCTTCATCGAGCCTGAGTTGTCGACGAGGATCGTGACGGCGGTCGTGTTCGTACGCACCATTTGAGGCTGACGGAACAGGGTCTGAGGATCGACCGTGCTGACGAGCTGAGCAAGGCGGCGCCCATCGACGAACCCGTCGGGCTGGGCGAACTCCCAGCCGGTCGGCGTGAACGTCGAGAAGATCTTGCGTAGCCGCAGCCCAAGACGCTGCGCGCTGATCGACTGAGCTCGGATGCGCTCGTCAAGCTCGGAGCGGGAGCGACGCAGGATGGCATCGAGGTAGAGCTCATTGCCGAGTTGCGTCACGTCGTGGTCACGGGTGAAGACGTGATAGCCGCCGAGTTCCTCGAGCGCTTGCATCGAATCGACGTCGGCCAGGTAGGTGTCGGGCACGCCGTCGTCGGTGCGGCCGCCGTCGCCTTCGAGCCAGTCGGCGGGCACGAGCATCCGGTAGCGGGCTGCCTCGCCCGCTGCGTCGGCCTCGGTCGTCGTGTCGGCCGCCATCTCAGAGATGAGGCGGGCGATCTCGGTCGCAGGTTCGGCGAACGCCTGTTGATCGGTCCGGGTCTCGGAGAGTCGCTTCAGTGCGTGACCAACGAGACGGCCGAGCCGCGCTCGAGGTGACTCGATGATCGTGTCGACTTCTTCGTCGGTCAGGCCGAGCCCGAGCCGGGCACGGGCCATGTGCGTGACGGTGTAGATGAGCAGCCCCACGCCGCTCTCGGCGACCCCCGCTCCCCTGGCATTGCGGCACCAAGCTTGGGTGACGGCAGCGAGGTTCGAGCGCACGCCCGGGAGGTCTGGCGCCAGCGATTGGCAGCGCAGCTGTTCGAGGACGTCAAAGATGACTCGCTCGATCGGCTCCGTGGGACGAAGCGACCGGTGCAGGTCCGGGTCGTTGTGGCGCAGCACCATGGCAAGTGCGTCGGCCAGGCCCCGGCTCGTCGTTTCGTCCTCGTGACCAGCGAGGGTCAGATACGGCGAGTTGACCGGCGAGTAGCCCTCGACGGTGCGCAGCTGGGCTCCTCGGAGCTCAGCCGTCGGATCACCACTCACCGCACGCAGCGCAGCCGCCCGCTTGCGTTCGAGGGCCCGCACGTTCGCCACGGGTCAGGACTCCCTGTCGTCCGCCGCGCTGAGTTCGGTGCCGAAGGCTCGTTGCCAGTACTCGGCGAAGATCGGCCGCTCGGCGTCGTCGGTCTTGTTGAGGAACGACAGCGCAAACGCTTGCTCGACGTCGCCGAAGATCTCGGCGTTGTCGGCCCAGCCGATCACGGTGCGAGGCGACATCACGGTCGACACGTCGCCAGCGGCGAAGCCAGCACGCGTCATTGCGGCCACGGCGATCATCTGGTCGACGAGGCCACGATCAGCTTCGGGCACTCGAGCGAGCACGATCTCGGCTTCGGCGTCCGCGCTTAGGTAGTCGAGCTTGGTGACGATGTTCCACCGGTCGACCTGGGCCTGATTCAGCACGTTGGTGCCGTGGTACAGACCGGTCAGATCGCCGAGCCCGACCGTGTTCGCCGTTGCGAAGATCCGGAAGTTGGGATGCGGCGTCAACACCGTGTTCTGATCGAGCAGCGTGAAGCGACCCTCGCGCTCGAGGATCCGCTGGATCACGAACAGCACGTCGGGACGGCCAGCATCGAGCTCGTCGAACACCAAGGCGACGCCGCGTTGAATCGCCCACGGCAACACACCTTGTTGGAACTCGGTCACCTGCATGCCTTCGCGCACGACCACGGCGTCTCGGCCGACGAGATCCATGCGGGTGATGTGGCCGTCGAGATTCACGCGCACCATCGGCCAGTTCAGCCGGGCGGCGACCTGCTCCAGATGCGTCGATTTCCCGGTGCCGTGTGCCCCTTGGACAAGCACCCGGCGGTCATGAGCGAAGCCGGCCAGGATCGCCGAGGTGACCGCCGGATCGAACCGGTACGCCTCGTCGAGCTCAGGTACATGGCCCGCGTGCTCGCCATCGGCGAGCACAGAAACATCGAGCGTCGACTCGAACCCAAAGAGTTCGGCAGTGGTGGTCATGAGAGCCTCACGGTACATGCGGTGTTGTCTCGGATGACCCGCCCCGTAGCGTCAAGACATGAGGTCTTGGTGGAAACGACGACAGGCACGCAAGCAGA
>CALDGN010000384.1 GCA_937942965.1 uncultured Acidimicrobiales bacterium
CCACGACGTGGCGCCGTATCGGGTGCGCGTCGGCGATGCGTTACCCGACGAGTCGCCGGCCGAGTGGGGCCCCGAGTCGGAGCTCATCGAGCTTCCGTGGTCGTGGACGAACGACGACTATCCGTATCTCGAGTTCGTGGCATTTCGCCGCATGATCATGCCGGGGTTGGCGCAACCCGATGACATGTTCTCGAACTGGATGGGTGACGTCGAGTGGATGGTGCGTGATGTCGAGGGCGGTGTCGTCACGTTCGTCTTCCATCCGCAGGTCATTGGGCGCGGTCATCGGCTGCTCGCGCTTGAACGCTTCCTGGATGGGGTGGCTGAGCTTGGTGTGCACTTCGATGCGATGGGCGACATTGCGCAGGCGGTCGACGCGGGCGTGACGTTCGGCATCGAGGACTGAACGCAGGGCCGCACACGGGATCGCTACGGTGACCCGGTGCGAATTCTCACCGCCGCTTGGCGTCGACTCCGCGGGCCAATTGTGGTCCTTGCTGTGCTTGCGGTCGTGTTCGCCGTGCCCGACCGGTCGACGGCGGCTGGTGCACAAACTGCCATCGAGGTGCCGCCCCATGTCCTCGAGGCGGTTGCTGCCGGCGAGCCCGTGCAGCTCATCGTCAGCGGCATCGGGCGTCCGGGTGGCGTCGAAGGAACGGTCGAAGCCGCCGTGCAGGCCGGCCAGCTCCACGCGCGCGATGATGACGCGGGCGATGCCGGGGTGTCGGTCGGACGACCGTTCGAGGTCATCGACGCCGTCACCGTCACGGTCGATTCGGTCGAAGCGCTCGAGCGCATTGCTGGCCTCGACGGGGTCCGAGCAATCGGTCTGGGCTCAGAACGAGCAGAACTCCACATCGACGAGTCGATCGAGATCACTCGCGCCTCAGAGAGTCACGCGAACGGACTGCTGGGCGAAGGAACGACCATCGCGGTCATCGACGGCGGCGTGCAAGCCGACCACCCCGACCTCGTCGACGCGATCAGCTTCGAGGCCTGCTTCATCGAAGACGTCGTGCTCGAACAAGGCTTCTGCCCGGGGAACCTGACCGAACGGTTCGGTCCGGGCTCGGCGCCCGACCAGACGATCAGCCACGGCACCGCCGTGGTCGGCGTCATCGCGAGTGCCGGCAACCTCGCACCAATGGGTGTGGCTCCGAACGCAGACGTCGAGATCTACAAGATTTTCAGCAACTCGGGCGGCGGCTATCTGAGCGACCTCATCCGGTCGCTTGAGTACATCGCCACCGATCGCCCCGACGTCGACGTCGTCAACATGAGCTTGGGGTATGCGGCCAACTTCACTGGCTCGTGTGACAGCACCTATCAGGCGCTGTTCGATGCGATCCAAGTGCTTCGAGACCGTGGCGTCGTGCCCATTGCGTCGAGCGGCAACGGCGGGCTCGCCACGATGGGCGCCCCGGCCTGTTTGACGAACGTAATCTCGGTTGCCTCGAGCGTCGACATCGATACGCGGCCCGACTTCGGCGAGGTCGCTGAGTTCAGCAACATCAGCACGGTCACCGATCTGGTCGCCCCTGGCACGTCGGTCGAAACCACTCGGCTCGGCAACGACACCTGGTTCTTCGAGGGCACGAGTGCATCGGCGCCCACCGTCGCCGCATGTGCGGCGCTCGCTCGACAGTCTGGCGTCGGCAACGCGCTCGCCATCGAAGCTCGCCTCAAAACCGCTTCGACGATCGCGCCAAATCCCGGCGGCCGGCCGATCCCACTTGTTGACTGCGCCTTCGAAGGCCGCCCATCAGGCGACGTTAACTGTGACGATGTCCGTGACGTGATCGACGGCCTGGTCATCGCGCAATACGTGGTGCAGGTCCGAAGCGACGCCGGAAGCTGTCCGCTCAACAACTCGGCGACGCAACTCAATCTGGCCGAGGCCGACATCAACGGTGATTCGATCGTCGACATCATCGACGCGCTCGTCGTCACGCAATGCGTGGTCGGCGTACCGAACGACTTCTGCTAATCACGCCTCGATCAGACTCGCCGCCGGCTCAGACTGATGAGTGCACGGCAGTGCTGACTACGGTCGCGGGCATGTCGATCGATCCTCGTACTCCTGTCATTGTCGGTGTCGCCCAAGCGATGCAGCGTCCGGATGATCCAGCCGATGCGATCGAAGCGGTCGCGCTCATGGAACAGGTCGTTCGCGAGGCAGCAGCCGATGCTGGTGCGCCGGGTTTGCTGTCCTCGCTCGATGCGATCGGCGTGGTCCAAGGTGCGTGGAAGTACACCGATCCCGCACGGCTGATTGCCGACAGGATTGGCGCCGAGTCCGCACGCACGTCGGTCTCGTCGAACGGCGGCAACACGCCGCAGTCATACCTCAACCACTTCGCGAATCGCATCGCCGCTGGCGAGATCTCGGCGGCCGCATTCTGTGGCGCGGAGACGATCTGGAGCCGCCGTCGCCTGCGCCGAGCCGGGATCAAGGCTGCGTACACCGAGCAGCCAGACGCCACTCCCGATGATCGATTCGGTGCGGACGTCGACATGTCGACCGACTTCGAGAAGGCCCGCGGCATGGAGATGCCGATCAACTTCTATCCACTGTTCGAGTCAGCGATTCGCCACGCCCGAGGCGAAACGCTCGACGAGCACCGTGACCGTGTCGCTGCGCTGTGGGAGACGTTCAACCAGCAAGCCGTCGCCAATGACTTTGCCTGGTCGCGTACGCCGATGACCGCCGACGAGATCCGGAACCCGTCACCGGGCAACCGCATGGTCGGCTTCCCGTACACCAAGGCCATGAACTCGAACTGGGACTTGGATCAGGCTGCGGGTGTCATCCTCTGTTCCGTCGAAGCCGCAGAAGCCGCGGGCGTGCCACGAGACCGGTGGGTCTTCCCCCATGCGGGCACCGACGCGCACGACACCTACTCGGTGTCGAACCGACGCGACTTGCACTCATCGCCCGCAATCACCGAATGCGGCAAGGCGCTGTTCTCGATGGCTGGCGTTGGCCCCGACGACGTCGCCCACATCGACATCTACTCGTGCTTCCCGTCCGCGGTCCAGGTCGGCGCCGAGTCGCTCGGCCTCGGTTTCGATCGTCAGCTGACCCAGACCGGCGGCTTGACGTTCGCCGGCGGACCGCTCAACAACTACGTGACCCACTCGATCGCCGCGACCGTCGGCGCCCTCCGCGCCGATCCCGGAAGCCTCGGCCTCGTGAGCGCGAATGGCGGCTATCTCACCAAGCATGCGGTCGGCCTGTACTCGACCGAACCAGCGGCCGCAGGTTGGCAGTGGGCTGACGTGCAAGACGCCGTCGACCAGGTGCCGCAGACTCCTGTGGCTGCCGACCACACCGGCGATGTCACCATCGAGGCCTACACCGTCATGCACGACGGCGACGGCCCTCAGTTCGGACTCTGCGCCGTCCGGACCTCCGAGGGTGCGCGCACCTGGGGGCGTGTCACCGATGTTTCCGCAGCCGAGTCGATGATGGTTGACGAGGCCATCGGCCGCTCCGGATCGCTCGACGCAGACGGCGTGTTGACGATCGTCTAGCAGTCCGCCCTCGGCCGAACCGGTTGAGGTCCCGTGGTTCCTGTGGGAGCATGGGTCCAACATTTTGGTGAGTCGAGGGGGCGACATGTCGAGCGCGGGAATCGACAGCGGGATCATCGGTTGGGCAAACAAGCGACTTGAGCACTGGTCATCGACCGGCATCGCAGTGCTGGCGGCGATTGCCGGACTGCTCGCTGCGGCGATCGTTGTGGTGGGGTACTGGGTCTTCCTGACCTACCTCGGCAATGGCACAGCGAACTACGTACTGCAGTTCGCCGGGACCTCCGAGCGGCTTGCGTCGCGGTCCGCAGAGTTCACCCTCAGCGAGGCGCGAGGCGCCCAGCTCTGGGGCTACGCGTTCGCGGTGGTGTGGGCTGCGGTCGGCTACTTCCTGTTCGCCGTGTTCTGGAAGCACTGCTGGAACGCAGGACCCGCGGCGGCCGACGGTGTTGTCAGCGGCATCCGCTATCTGCCGGTCGCCGGCGGTCTTCTATCGGTCGTCGAGCGAACGGTCACGCTCGCGACCCTTCGCGGTGGCACCGACGCCGCAGGCAACGAGACGGTCGAAATGCTGTGGGGGGCGCCCGCGATCGTCGTCACGCTCGCGTGGGGCAAGTGGGTGATCGGCGGCATCACGGTCGCCGCAGTGCTCGGCATGATCGTGTCGGCCTGTGCTCGGGCCGCGCAAACACCGCTCCCTCCGGATTGGGCCGACGCGTTTCGAGCGCCGGTCGCCAAAGTCGCCGCCGCCTTCGATGCTGGCGCCGATGACGAAGCTGTGATTGACCTCGTCAAGGGCGAAGCTCCGCACGCGCCGATGCATGACGTCGGCGATCTGCATCAGAACAAGATCCGCGAGATCAAACTGAGCTACGGCCCGAGCCAGGCCGCCACCGCCGAGGAGCGGGCCGAGGTCACACCCGACCAAGAGCCGATGCCGTTGCCAGAAGGCACCGGTATCTCGTGTTCAGGCGGTGGCATCCGAGCAGCGAGCTTCGCGCTCGGTTGTCTCTCTCGCCTGGAACGCACACCGACGGGCAAGCCGCTTCCTGACACGGTGATCGGGCGGGCCAAGTTCCTGTCCAGCGTGAGCGGTGGGGGCTATGCCGCAGCCGCGTGGCGCATGGCCGCTGGTCCGGGCGAGCTTCCCGCCAAGCCCATCATCGGCGATCCATGTCACTTCGAACCGAGCGTGCATCCGTTCCCGCACCCGGATCGCCCAACACCCGACCTGCTGACCCACATCCGTGAGCGCCGCAGCTTCTTGGCCAACGGCCGAGGCGGGCTCCCGCGCTCCATCGTGCGAGTCATCCTGCAGATGATGCTCCACCTGGCCCTGATCTTCATGACGGTCTACGTGTTCGCGTGGCCGTTCGGGAAGCTGCTCGGGTCCTGGGCGGTGCGGGCCCTCGACATGGATCTGCTGGCGACAAACGCCGACGGCGAGATCCGACTCGAATCGATCACTGGCGCGCATCATTGGCTGCCACCGGTGCTCACGCTCGCCGCGCTTGGGCCGCTCGTCCTCGCCCGCATGTTTATGGAACGGAACCCGGCTCGGCGCATCGTCGATCAGGTGATGGCCGGTTTGGTGTTCCTGGCGGCTGGCTCGGCGTTCGTGTTGTTGCTGCTCCCGCTGCTCGTCGAGTTCGTCGTCGAAGTCGTGCCTGCGGGCACCGACCGGCTCGTGTTCACTGGCATTTGGGCGACGATCGTCACCGCGGTCTGGCAGATGGCCAAGCGGTTCGTGCGCCGCTTCATCAAGTACCTGGGTGGCGTGTTCCTGGCGCTTGGCCTCGCCGCATTCGGAGCGTTTGTCATCGACTGGTCGCTCCGCGAAACGACGCTCGGGCAATGGCAGATCTTTCTCGGGCTGACGATCTTCTTGATCATCGGTTTCATCGTGTTCAACCCCGACGCCTGGTCGTTGCACGACTTCTATCGCCAGCGTCTGAACGGCACGTTCTCGACCAGCCGAAGCGACGACGGCCTGTGGGCGCAGCCGGATCCACCTCCGATGTCGGACTACATCGGTGTCGAACCGTCACCGATCATCTGCTGCGCCGCTGCTCGACCGCCGCAAGCCGACACGGGGATCGCTGCGCTGTCGATGACGTTCGAGCCCCAAGCCGTCACGATCTATCACTGGGAGCGGCCCGAGGATTCACAACTCGCCGAGTTGTCGGCTGCGCAGATTCCTCACGCCGAGTTCTCGGCGTTGCTTCCTCGAGGCAGCCAGCGGCTCGACTCGCTGATGGGTGCCGCCGCGATCTCGGGTGCGGCGGTTGCTCCATCGATGGGACGCAAGAACTTCTCGACGACGAACGCGCTGCTTGCGGCCTTCAACGCTCGACTCGGTGTGTGGGTGCCGAACCCTGCCTATGGCGGTCCTGAGCGGAACCTCGACCGCAAGGTCGCGCCGCGGCTGGTGAACATGTTCAAGGAGATCTTCGGGGTGTACGACCCTAAGGATCCGAATGTCTACGCAACCGACGGTGGTCACTGGGACAACCTTGGCGTGGTCGAGCTCATTCGTCGACGCTGCGCCACGATCATCGCCATCGACACTTCGGGTGATCTACTCGGCACCTACAACGCACTCAAAGAAGCGATCGCGCTCGCCCGTCACGAATGCGGCGCCGAGATCGATTTCGGCGATGAGTGGGAGAAGCTCGTTCCGGCCGAAGACGGCATCGTCGAGCACAACCACATGCTGGGCACGGTTCGCTATCGCGATGGGCATACGGCGACGATCCTGTACGTCAAGGGTGCGGTCGCTCGCACTTCGTCGCTGGCCGTGCAACGGTACGCGGCGGGCGATCGGACCTTCCCGAACTACTCGACCGGGAACCAGATGTTGACGGACCGCCAGCTCACCTTCCTCGTGCGTCTCGGCGACGAGGCGATGGCGACGGCGCTCGACGAGAACCCGTCTGTTGTCACCGACGCCCTGGCGCCGCGCATCCACGAGCGGAACGAGGTTGGCGATCGCGTGGGTCCGGGCCGCGTTCCGGTGTGACCTAACCGACAGATTGCGGATCGTGGTGCCCTTCACGGCGACGCGTAGGGTCGGTCGTCGTGGCCATCGTCGACGACGACAAAGGAAGCGACGGGTCTGACCGCGGACCTCTCGATTCCGACGCTGTGCCGGCCGAGCGGGCCAGCACGTTCGCATCTTTTGCGGTGCCCGCGTTCCGCATCATCTGGCTGGGCACGTTCTTCTATTACCTGGCGATCTTCTCCGGCATGATCGCTCGCGGTGCGTTGGCCAAGGATCTCGGCGGCGACAACGCAGCGCTCGGTCTGGTGACCTTGGCGTTCGGTGCCGTGTCGATCATCATGACGCCGATCGGTGGCGTGCTCGCCGACCGGTTGGCGAAGCGTCGCGTGATGATCGTGTCGACGCTGCTCATCGGTGTTACGTCGGGCGGTCTCGCCTTGACCGAGATCCTCGACATCACTGCGTTCTGGATGCTGATCGTGGCCTCGGGCGCGCAAGCTGCCGGCTTCGCTTTGTTGGTCCCGGCTCGCATGGCGTTCACCGTCGACATCGTCGGCCCGAAGCTGATTCCCAATGCTGTCGCCCTCGCCCAGATCTCGATGAACAGCAACCGGGTCATCGGTCCGGCACTCGGC
>CALDGN010000385.1 GCA_937942965.1 uncultured Acidimicrobiales bacterium
GAACCGTCCTGACGTCATGCCGACGTAAGTACGGTCGTTGGCGTGTCGTTCCGGATTGCGCAGATACCGACTGAGCCGGTCGATGTGCCCCCGGAAGTCGCCGCACTCGCGGGCGCACGCCAGCTGACACCGGTCTGGAAGAACGAACTCGGCGGGGTGACCTGGTCCGCCGGCGACATCCACATCAAGTGGAGTCCCCGCACAGCCGACGTCGACCTCACGATCGAGGCTTCCCGCCTCGCCTGGTTTCAGCTGCACGTTCCCAACATCCCCTGTCCGATCATCATCGAGCAAGGCTCCAATGACCGCGCCCAATGGCTCGTCACCGAAACCATCCCGGCCCGCACCGCCGTCGCTGCGACCGCCGACCAGATCCCGGCCGCCGTCGACGCGATCGCCACCGGACTGCGCCGCCTCCACGACTCCGTACCCGCCAGCGAATGCCCGTTCAGCTGGTCCACCGACGATCGCCGCCAGCGTGCCCTCACACGACTCGACCGAGGCGACGTCGACCCGCTCCGGCTGCACCCACAGCACCACCACCTCTCCCCCGCCGACATGGTCGCCACGCTCAGCGAGCTACCCGACCCTCACCCACTCGGCGATCCCGTCCTCTGCCACGGCGACGCCTGCGCACCCAACACACTGATCGACGCCAGCGGACACTTCGCCGGACTCGTTGACCTCGGCGCCCTCGGCGTCGGCCAACGCTGGGCCGACATCGCCGTCGCAGCCTGGAGTCTCGAATGGAACTTCGGCGAGGGCTGGACCGACCGTTTCCTCGATCGCTACGGCATCTAACGCGACGACGACCTGCTCGCCTGGCACCAGCTGCTCTGGGACCTCGGCTAGCTCCACCGAAGCCGACGGCGGTCCCTAGCGACCACGCCGCGTACAGTTGCCACATGCGTTTCACGATTCGGGAGGGATCCGGCCCCGCCGCGGTCGCCGATGCCACCATGCTGCGAGCCCTCGGGCTTCCCCACGGCGGTGTGATCTCGGTAGGCGATACTCACTTGCGAGTGGTCGGCGGCGACGTCAACGGCCCCACCGACCTGCTGCTGCCGCCGGATCTGATGGCCAACGCCAAGCTCCGCAAGGGAGCCAGCGTCGACGCCAAGCGCGTCATCCTGCACCCCGCCGAGGTCGTTCGTTTCGTCGACCACGACCTCGAACCTCGCGTGCTCGCTCGCGCCCTGCACGGCTCGCCCGTCTCCCTCGGCGACAAGGTCACGATCGAGGCCGGCTATTTCGACGGCACCGAAGACATCGTCCTTGAAGTCACCGAAATCCTGCCTGAGCCCAGGGGCATCGTCGGCGCAACCACCCGCTTCGCCAAAGGCGGCGAACCTGCCCCCGCCGTACCAGAACCACCAGCAGCTAGCTCTGCGGCCCCAGCCGCTCCTGCCGACGCCTCGTCGACCGACGAACCGGCAACGCCGGCTGAACCAGCGGCGCCACCCGAACCGAGTGCTCCGTCGACCGCCGAGGCGCTGCTCGCCGGCCTCGACAACGAAGTCGATCTGATGACCGGCTGGTTCTCACTGCTGGCCACCTCGGACAACCTGGCAGCGTCGTGGAACATGCCGAGCGTCGCCGGCATGTTGCTCGAAGGCCCCAACGGCTGCGGCAAGTCCGAACTCGTGACCGAAGCCGCCAAGCGCGCCGGAAGCACCATCACCGAAGTCGACATCAGCCGCGTCTTCAAACCCGAGCGCCTGCTCGACCGCCTGTCATCGGCCATCAACGCACCCAAGGGTCCACGCGTCATCTTCGTCGACCGTCTCGAACAGCTGACCGGTGACGATGCCCTGTCGACCTACCGCACCCAGTTCATCGCGGTGCTGCGCTGGTTCCTTGAAGAAGTCGCTGACAAGCCTCAGGTCGCCTGCGTCTTCGGCGTCGAGACGGCCGCCGATCTCGACAAGTCGCTCGCCAAGTCACCGCTACTCCCCCGCACCGTCTCGATCCCACCGCCTGATCTCGACCGCCGCGAGCTGCTGTTCGAAGCCGCCTTCGCCCAAGTCCCCGGCGGCGACGACATCGACTACCACCGCCTCGCCACCAAGTCCTCGGGCTTCAGCGGCGCCGACGTGCTCGCCGCAGTACTCCAGGCATCTTCACAGATCACGGGCATGGGCGAATCGCTCACCACCGATGTCGCCGTCGAGGCTGTCGAGAACACGATCCCGTCGCTTGGCTCGGTACCGCTCGGTCAGATCACCGGCTTCGGTTTCGAAAAAGTCGCCAACATGGCCGACGTCAAACAGCGTCTGACCGAGGCCGTTATCTGGCCGATGACCCAACCCGAGCGCTACGAACGCCTGGGCATCGAACCGCCCAAGGGCATCTTGTTGTGGGGCCCTCCGGGAACCGGCAAGACCTTCGTCGTCAAGGCCCTCGCCCACGAAGCCGGCTGCGCCTTCTTCGCCGTCAAGGGCGCTGAGCTGCTCGACAAGTACGTCGGCGAAAGCGAGCGCGCCGTGCGCACCGTCTTCCAACGGGCACGCGACGCAGCGCCATCGATCATCTTCTTCGACGAGTTCGATGCGCTCGCACCCGTTCGTGGAAGCGGCTCGTCATCGGTATCGGATCAGGTCGTCGCAGCCCTGCTGACCGAAATCGACGGCGTGAGCGATCGAGGCCAGGTCTCGGTCATTGCGGCTACGAACCGCAAGGACCTCATCGACGGCGCGCTCTTGCGGGCCGGACGCTTCGAGAGCCACATCGAGATCGGCCTGCCCGTCACCGAGGCCCGCTTGGCACTGCTCAACATCACCGACGTGAACCTGGCCGACGACGTTGACCTTCAAGAACTCGCCGAGCGCACCGAAGGCCTCTCGTTCGCCGACCTCGCAGGCGTGCTGCGAGAAGCCGCGCTGGCAACATTGCGGACCGACGAGACGGCGACCCAGGTCAACTGGGCATCGCTCGAGCAGGCACTCGTGCTCTTCGAAGACCGCCGCGGCGAAGCCAATACCGGGGACTGAGTCAGGTCACCGGTTCGCCGACCGGCCCTTGTGCCAATACCGCCGCGGTCACGTCGCTCAACGCCACGGGGCGGCTGAACAAGAAGCCCTGCATCACGTCGATACCGAACGCCTGCACCGATTCGTGCTGAGCCTTGGTTTCGATGCCCTCAGCGACGGTCACGATGCCCGCCTGGCGTGCATAGTCAACGACTGACTGCATGACGCCACCGATCGGCCCGTCAGCAGCGGCCACCAGGCTCCGATCGAACTTCACGTGCGTAATGGGAAGGCGACCCATTCGCTCAATCGACGAATAGCCCGAGCCAAGATCGTCGATGGCAAGCCCGATACCCAGCTCCCGGATCTTGCGCGCACCCTCGAGCCAATCGTTCGACGCCGCGACCTGATCCGTCTCGGTGATCTCAAACACGAGCGAACTCGGGTCAGCGTCGAAGCGAATCAGCAGGTTCTCGACCTCTTCGACGAAGCCGGTCACCGCCAAGCACGGCGCCGAGATGTTGACCGAGATCCAGGGCCGCACCGAGGGGTCGAACCCACAGGCGAAGATGATCGCAGCCTCGACCATGTGCCGGTCCAGAGCGGCCATGAGCCCATGCTCCACCAAGATCTGCAAGAACGACGCGGGCGGCTCGATCGACCCGTCATCGTTGCGCCAGCGAGCCAGCAATTCGACGCCAACCAGCCGTCCATCCCTAAACAACGTCTGCCCGACCGGCACGATTCGGTCATCAGGAAGCGACCCGTCGAGTTGACTTGCGAGCTCGCGACCGCGCAGGTACCGCCCCGCCAGCTCATCATCGAACTCGACGACCGCCAACCCCGAACGCTTCGACTCATCGAGCGCATAGGTCGCACGTCGAATCACTTCTTCGCTCTCGAGGCCAGCGAGTGCACGCAGCGCACCAGCTCGCATCGACACACCGACCTGACCTCCCAGCGGAAGCGAACACACGACCCGACTTACCAACGACGCATCGATCTCAGGGAAGCCGTCGGCAATTGCGACGAACTCGTCGCCGCCCCAACGTCCGAACGTCCACCGATCGCCCAGCCGTTCCTGCAAGCGGATTGCAGATTGGATGAGCACCTCGTCACCGGCGCTGTAGCCGAGTGACCCGTTGATCGTGCCGAAGCCCACGACGTCGAACATCAGCACCGACACCGGCCGTCCGCCTAGCGCATCAAGCGCGGCCATGAGCCCTCGACGGTTCAGCGCGCCCGTCAGCGGATCGCTGCTGGCCACCTGATCCGTGTAGTCGAGCTCGCGCTGCGAGTCCGATAACGCGTCGAGAATCCGGTTGTACTGGCGCCCAATCTGGCCCACCTCGGTCTGCGCATGCTCAGGCACCCGCGAGTCGAGATCGTCGAGGCCGACTTGGGCTTCCATCGTGCGGAACATGTCGACGAGATCGCTCGTTGCTCCGTGCTCGCTCACGTTCAGCCCGACCAGCTCGTCTTCGGCACTGACTCGCAGCGGCCAACGTCGATCGAGCATCCGAGCCACGGTGTACACCAGCCCGAACGTCCAGAGGCCAGCGACCACGACACCGAGCACTTGGACGCTGAGCTGGGCCCCGAACGACAAGCCCGTGCCGAGCTCATCGCGGTCGCCAAAGAACGCGACCGCGATCGTTCCCCACATGCCAGCTCCGAGGTGTACGGGCACGGCTCCGACTGCGTCGTCGATCTTGCGGCGTTCCAACGCATCTTCGACCGCGCAACAGACCAGCGCGCCAATCACACCGAGCAGCACCGACGCTCGAGTCGAGACGACATGCGCCGAAGCGGTGACCGACACGAGCCCGGCGAGGAGCCCATTGATCGGCGCGGTGACTCTGACGACGCGATCGCGTCGCCAACCAACCGCCAAGGCCGTGACCAAGCCAGCCGCGCCTGCCATCGCCGTGTTCGCGATCACCGAGACGACCTGCTCGTCGTAGCGCAACAGGCTGCCGCCGTTGAAGCCGACCCAGCCAACCCATAGCAACAGTGCGCCGAGCGTGGCGAAGGACAAGTTCGATCCGGTGACGGGAGCGGTTCCGCCCGAGCCGAAGCGGCCAGCGCGGGGACCAAGGATCAGAATGATGGCCAAGCCCGCCCAGCCGCCGACGCTATGCACGACCGTGGCGCCGGCGAAATCGACGAACCCAGCCCGGGCCAACCAACCGTCGCTGTTCCAGGCCCAGTGGCCGAACAACGGGTAGACGAGTGCAGTGAGTGCGAGCGACAGCCCGAGATACCAGGCGAACCGCAGTCGCCCGGCGACGGCGCCGGACATGATCGTCACCGCGGTGCCGCAGAACAGGGCCTGGAAGAGGAAGAACACGGTGCTCGAGGGGCCAAGTGCCCCGAGGTCAGCGAGGAACAGGTCTCCTCCGAGCCAACCCGATTCGGACGCGCCGAACATCAGCCCGAAGCCGATCACCCAGAACGCAATGATGGAGACGCCCAGGTCGGCCAGGTTCTTGACGGCCACATTGATGCTGTTCTTGCTACGGGTGAGACCCGTCTCCAGGCAGAGGAAGCCGGCCTGCATCAGCATCACCAAAATGCTGCAGGTCAGTAGCCAAATCAGGTTGTCCGCCGTCGCCATTAGCGCGCGAGAAGGACCGTGGACACCGCTACCTATCGGCATCGGCGTACTCAATTTGAGCAGCCAGCGCAGGCCCCGTGAGATCTGCGAACCGCACCAAACTCTCCATCTGCGGATTCCGCAGTGCCGTAGCCTCGGGTTCGTGTACGGAAGCCCAAACGATCAGCACCTCGATCCCGAGATCGCGGCGAACTACGACGAGCGCCACGCCGAGCGGTTTGCGCCCGGCGTGCTCACGCCGATGGTGGACACCTTGGCCGACCTCGCCGGCGACCGACCGGCGCTCGAGCTAGCCGTCGGCACCGGTCGCGTTGCGCTCGCGCTCGCTGGTCGTGGCGTCGAGGTGCACGGCATCGACTTCTCCGAACCGATGCTCGCCGAGCTTCGGGCCAAGCCCGACGCCGACCAGGTAGCGATCACGTTCGGTGACATGTCTGCGGCAACCTGCGAGACCCGGCCGCCGGGCGATTTCGGCCTCGCCTATCTCGTGTACAACACGATCGGCAATGTGACGTCGCAAGACGGCCAGGTCGCTTGCTTCGTGAACGCTGCCCGCCACCTCGGGCCCGACGGCAGATTCGTCATCGAAGTCCTGGTGCCTGAACTCGCATCGGTACCACCGGGCGAGACGCGCTACATCTTCGGCCAGGACGAGAAGTACCTGGGCTTCGACGACTACGACGACCCGGTGAACCAGACCTTCACGTCGAACCACTGGCATATGGGCGACACGCCGCGCATCGTTCGCGGTCGCTTCCGCTTCGTGTGGCCGTCAGAGCTCGACCTGATGGCCAAACTCGCTGGCATGGAGCTCGAATCGCGCTGGGCCGACTGGGATCAGTCGCCGTTCACTAGCCAAAGCCGAAGCCACGTGAGCGTCTGGCGCAAGATTTAGTCCGAGCGCAGGCCCGAGCGACCCAGCAAGGCGGCCGCCTCGTCGGCAGGCACTGGTCGCGAGTAGAGATAGCCCTGGGCCCACTGACAACCCATCGCGTTGAGCGACTCGGCGACGGCCTCGGTCTCGACGCCTTCGGCGACCACGTCGAGGTGCAACGACCGGGCCATGCTGATCGTCGCCTCGACCAGGCTGCGATCTCGCTCGTTGTCGGCAATACCGGACACGAACGACCGGTCGATCTTTAGGCCGTCGATGGGGAAGGCCTGCAGATGCGTCATCGACGAGTAGCCGGTGCCGAAGTCATCGAGTTGGAGTCCGACGCCGATGTCGGCAATGGCCTGCAGGATCTCGACGCGATGCTGGTCGATAAACCAGCTCTCGGTCACCTCGATCACCACGTCCCGTGCGTTGACTCCCGCCGCGTCGAGCGCGGCTGCGATTGACGGTGCGGTCGCTCGGCTGAGCGAACGGCCGCTGAGATTCGCGTGGAGCGTCAAGCCCGGCTGGATCTCTTGCCAGCGCGACTGGCAAGCCAGCGCCTGTTTCAGAATCGTTCCATCGAGACGATCTACGAGACCAGCTCCTTCAGCGACACCGATGAAGATGTCGGGCCGAACCAGCCCACGGGTCGGATGGAACCATCGCGCCAACGCCTCGAAACCCATGACGGTGCCCGTGCCAACATCGACGATCGGGTGGAACCAAGGGACGAACCCTTCGCCGCTATCAAGCGCGGCACGAAGATCGTGTGTCAGTGCTCGCCGTTCCTCACGTTCCTTACCCATCACCGGGTCGAAGACGGTGAGCGAACCGCGACCACGTTGGCGCCCGCGATACATCGCGGTGTCGGCGTCGCGGATCGCCTCGTCGAGTTCTTGACCAAGCTGGACGTGCGCCAATCCCATGCTCGCCGAGATCTCGACGACGCCCGCCGATGTCTCGACCGGTGCGGTCAGCAAGGCTTGGATCCGGTTCGCAACTTCGGCAGCCCGGTCGGGGCGGAGGCGATCGAACAGCACGACGAACTCGTCGCCGCCCAGACGGCCGACCATGTCGCGATCTTTGACACCGAGACGCATCCGCTCCGCCAGGATCTTGAGGACCTCGTCGCCAATGTGATGGCCGTGCTCGTCATTGATCTGCTTGAAACCATCGACATCGATGTACAGCAGCGTCTGAGTCGCATCCTCACCCCGAGAACGACGAACCGACGCCCAGCCAGCCCAGAGCGCGCGGCGATTTGCAAGCAGGGTGAGCGGGTCGGTCGAGGCCGTCTGATCGAGTTCGGCGCGGTCCTCGGCAAGTTGGGCGATCGAGAGCTGTTGTCGTTCGATGTCACGAACTTGGAGCTTGGCGAACTGGGCCATGATCACGATGTCCGCGGTTGCGTCGTGGGGCGCAAAGTCAGAGAGCCGCAGTTCGAGGTTCTCCAGCTTGTCTTCGGCGGTCACAAGTGGTGAACCGACGAACATCAATCGATCCGTGCCCCACGTAAGGATCCCGCCACGCAGTCGACGTCGGGTTGGAATGTGTTCGAGGAACACCACCTCACCGACACTGGCGTAGAGCGCCTCGGTGCTGACGATCCGCTTGTGTGGTCGCACGATCGCGAACAGGTCGACCGCCGATCGGTCGACCAGGCCTGCGAGCCATTCGTTGACGCTGTCGCCAGCGTTCTCGATCCTCGGGTCTCCGTCACTGAGATCGAACAGCAGAAAGAACGGGAAGAGCCGCGCAATCAGTGCTTCGGGAGATTCAAGCGATGCCGGCATCGACGCGGTCCTGCACAGGGGAAGGATGAAGGCGGAAGTGTTCTCCTTGCCCGTCATCGAGTCGGCCGAGATGCTCGACCGTCCACGACTCCTCGAAGTGTTCCGCGAGGCCACCGAGCAACCCGACGACCATTGGACCGAGCCCTGGCCGGTCAGAGCGATATTCGACGTCGAGCACGCCGTCGCCAGCGTCGGACACTGCGAACGAGGGCATGCGGCTGCGTGGCATCGATGCTTGGACTCGGGCGTGGAGCGCGTCGAGACCTTCGACGAACGTGCGCATGTCGTCGCCGGCCATGTCGAACAGTCCGCCCCAGCCTTCGCGGCCGGTGAACAGCACCCAGTGACGGCCGAAGGCGATCAGGACGTCTTCTGGGGTCCACCCCAGTTCATTGCTGACCTCGCCAACAAGGTCATACGTAACGGCGTCGTCGTAGTTTGTCGAGTCGTTGAAGTCGGTGCTGCTGAGGCCGATGCGCTCGCAGATGCCATCCCAGGCTTCCGCGCCGCACTCGGCCAACACCAGATCCCGGATACCCCGGTTCACCATTCCGTACACGAACAACTCCTCAACCAACACGCCGATCTCCGAAGAGACCGCATGACACACCGGGTGCCCTGTCGGCAAAACATGCCTTGGTGTGAGGGCCCCTCGCAATCTCTTTCGGCTGGGGACGCCGCCGCGTTTGTCTAGATCGAACGCCCGGCGTCGGCCCAATACTCGTCCTTGAGTAGGCGCTTGTAGAGCTTGCCGGTCGGGTGTCGGGGAAGCTCTTCGCGGAAGTCGACCGAACGAGGGCACTTGACGTCGGCTAGCTGCTCTTTGCAGTAGTCGATAAGCGAGCGCTCGAGCTGCTTGGCCGCATCAGCGTCGGCCGGCATGGCAACCGGCTGGACAACGGCCTTGACCTCTTCGCCAAAGTCCTCGTTGGGCACACCGATCACGGCGACGTCGTACACGTCGGGATGCATCGTGAGTACGTTCTCGGCCTCTTGCGGGTAGATGTTCACGCCGCCCGAGATGATCATGTACGCCTTGCGGTCGGTGAGGTAGAGGAACCCGTCCTCGTCAACCTTGCCGACGTCACCCAAGGTCGACCAGCCGTTCGCGAGCCGAGAGTCGGCGGTCTTGGTTGAATCGTTGTGGTATTCAAACGTCGAGTCGCTCTCGAAGTAGATGCCGCCTTCTTCGCCCGCGGGAACCTCGTTGCCCTCGTCGTCGCAGATGTGCAAGATGCCGGTCAGCGGCCGGCCGACGGTGCCTGGGTGGGCGAGCCAGTCTTCGCTACCGACGTAGCAGAAGCCGTTGCCCTCGGTGCCGGCGTAGTACTCGTGGATGACCGGGCCCCACCAGTCGATCATCTTGTGCTTGACATCGACCGGGCACGGTGCCGCGGCGTGCACGGCGGCCTGGAGCGAGGACACGTCGTACTTGTTGCGCACGGCTTCGTCGAGCTTGAGCATGCGCACGAACATCGTGGGCACCCACTGGCTCGTCGTGACCTTGTGCTTCTCGATGAGCTCGAGCGCCTGTTCGGGGTCGAACCGTTCCATCACGACCGTTGTGCCGCCCATGCGGTGCACGGACATGCAGAAGCGCAGCGGGGCTGCGTGGTAGCAGGGTGCGGGCGACAGGTAGACACAGCCATCGCTGACGCCGAACAGCATGGCGACCAGCGTGAGCAGCGGCTGCGGCGCACCGAGCTCGTCGTCAGGCATCGGCACCTTGACGCCCTTGGGGCGTCCGGTCGTGCCCGAGCTGTAGAGCATGTCGGCCGACTCTTGGCGGCCCTCAAGCGGCTCGGCCGGTTGGGCGGCGATGGCGTCGTCGAACGATTCGTGACCCTCGACGGTGCCGCCGACGGCCAGGCGCATCTTGACGTTCGGCGTGTTCGGGATGATGGCGACGGCCTGCTCGGCCTTGTACGGCGAGGTGATGAACGCCTGCGCGCCACAGTCGTTGACGATGTACTCGACCTCGTCGGTCGTCAGCCGTGAGCTGATCGCCGTGTAATAGAGCCCGGCGTAGTGAGCGCCCCAACAGATCAAGAAGAACTCGAGCCGATTCTCCATACACAGGGCGATGTGATCGCCGCGCTGAAGGCCTGCGGCACGGAACAACTGCGACAGCTGATTGGCCTTGGCGTCGAGCTCGGCATAGGTCATCTGCTCGCCGCTCGTGGCCATCACAATGGCCGCCCGGTCGGGCGCCCGCTCGGCGACGATGCCGGGATGGAACAGCTCAGGAGTCTCGGTTGCGGTCTCTGACATGGCGGCGAAGGTAGCCGATTTCTTCAGCCCGAGAGCTACCTCACCCGACTGAATCCGTGGCGACGGTGGTGCTGTTCGTTAGATTCCGTCCCATGAGTTTGCTAGATCAGATCACTGGAGCCTTGGGCACATCGGACAACGTGTCCAGCCTGATGGGCGGCCTGCGCACCAACGAGGCCGACACCCGCTCGATGCTCGGCTCGGCGATCCCCGCCGTACTCGCCGGCCTCGGAGCCCAATCGGGCGGTGATGGGGCCAGTGCATTGCACGGTCTGGTCAGCACCGACAAGGGCGGATTGCTTGCCTCGATCGGCTCGTTCTTCGAGCAGGGCGATCGCACCGGGCTCGCTTCTGGACTGGTCGGATCGCTCTTCGGCAAGCAGCGCGGCGCCATCGAAGGCCACATCAGCAACGAGTCGGGCGTCGACATTTCGTCGGTCACCCGCTTCCTGCCGATGCTCGCACCTGCGGTGATGAGCATGCTCGGCAAGATCGGTGACGACGACAGCCTCGACGCAGACGGCCTCTCGGAGCAGCTCGCCACGATCGGCGCTGCCGGACCGCTCGGCGACATCCTCGAACAGGCCGACGACGACGATCGCTCGGGCTTCCTCGACGGCATCGCATCGCTGGCTGGCGCCGGTGGTCTCGGTGCCCTCATCCCCTCGATGGGCGCAGCTACCGGTGGAGGCGCTGGTGCTGGTGCTGGGGTGGCTGCGGCCGCGGCAAGCGCGGGCGCCGTCGGCGCGGGCGCCGCTGGCTATGACTACAACGACCGTGACCGCACCGGTCTCGGCTGGCTGATTCCCGCCTTCCTGATCGCCGGTGGCCTCATCCTCGGCTTGATCCTGTGGCAGTGCGGCAACAGCGAAGTCCGCCAAGCTGCAGTCGAGACCATCGAAGAGCCCGAAGCCGAGCCCGTGGTCGAAGCCGAACCAGAGCCGACCGCTGCACCCGAGCCGACGGCAACACCAGAGCCCGAGCCGGAACCAGAGCCAACGGCAACTCCAGCGCCTGAACCCACGGCAGTTCCCGTCGTCACGATTGCTGATCTCGCGGTCGGCACCCCTGAGCTGAGCACCCTGGTCGGCGTCGCTGACCAGCTCGGTCTCGTGCCGGTGTTGGCTGATCCTGACGCTGGTCCATTCACCGTCTTCGCTCCGACCAACGACGCATTCGAAGCCGCGGGCGACGTCGTCGCTCGCCTCGACGAGGATCAGCTGGCGACCACCGTCGGCTTCCACGTCGTGCCTGGGGTTGTCACGAGCGACCAGGTCGTCGCTGGCGCCGAGTTCGAAACCCTCGCTGGCGAGACGCTGCGCATCGGCGCTGACGGCACCCTGCCTGGCGGCTTTGGTGTCATCCAGGCCGACGTAACCGCCGACAACGGCATCGTCCACATCGTCGAAGGTGTCCTGGTGCCTGGTTCGATCCAGCGAAGCCTCGCCACCGCCGACGTCAACGCGCTGCTGCGCCTCGAGCCGATCCAGTTCGCCGTCGGTAGCGCCGAGATCCTGCCCGAGTCGGTGCCAACGCTCGACAACGCAATCGTCGTGCTCACCAACGTGCCCGCAGGCACCCAGCTCGAAGTCCAGGGTCACACCGACTCTGACGGCGGCGACGCCGGCAACCTCGCCCTGAGCGACGCCCGTGCCAACTCGGTGGTTGCGTACCTGACCGCTGGCGGCGTGGATCCAGAGATCCTCACCCCGGTCGGCTACGGCGAAACCCAGCTGCTGATCGACCCTGACCTCACCCCTGAGGACAAGCAGCAGAACCGCCGCATCGAGTTCGTCGACACGACCGGCAACTAACCGCGAGCGCTTCGGGCGCTACAACAGATCGAGCACTTCAGCCCATCCGCCTTCGGCGGGTGGGCTGATCTCGTGTTGGGCCAATGCTCGCACGTCATCGCTCGCCGTACGGATCGCGACGGCAACATCGGCGGCTTCGAGCATCGCGATGTCATTGCCTGCGTCGCCCATGGCGATCACCCGCTGAGGCGCCCAACCTGCGTGCGCAAACCAGGTCTCGATGCCGCGCTGCTTGTCGACACCGGGCGGTGCCACCATCATCGATGCTGGCGGGTACAAGGCATCGCCGAACAGGTTCGACACGGCATGGGCCTCGCCGCTGAGCGCATCGTGGGCTGCACCAACGAGTTCGCGGTCGATGCCCAGCATGCTCAAACCGAGCACGTCGTCGCGTTCCGCCAGTTGGTCGAGCGTCCACCACACAAGATCGCCTTCGAGGGTTCCGAGGTGGTGGGCGCTGGTGGTCACACCCTCGACCGCGACCGCCGTCGTATCCGACAGATAGGCGACCGGGGCGACACCGTGATCGTCGAGCACGGTGAGGACCCGCCGCAGGCCTTCAGTATCGAACGTGATCGAGTGGAACAGCTCTTCGTTGACGAAGTCGAAGCCGACGGCACCGTTGAGCAGCACCGCCGGTGCCGCGATCGCGTTCGCTTCGAAGGCACGGCGAGCGCTGTTGCGTCGCCGCCCGGTTGCAACGAGCAGCCCGACATCGTCGCGCGCTTGCACCTGGGCAATCGCCGCCAGAGTGTCTGGATGCGCGAGCAACGAGTTGTCCCACACCGTTCCGTCGAGGTCGGTCACGATGACCGTTTCCGGACCTGTCGTCATGAGCGGTTCCTTTGGCGGTTAGACGCCCAGCTGTTGGCGCAGGGTGCGCAACTTGATCGCCGTGCGGGCGATCCGGATTTCCGACGCATCGAGCTCGCCGAGCGACGACGCGTCGGCGACCGCGGGGACGACCGACTCGATCAAGCTGCGTGACTCGTCGAGCATGCGGCGGCCGTCGATGTCGAGGCGCGCGTAGTGCGGCTGCACCGCATCGACCTCGGGGCCGAGGCGCTGGGCCCAGTCCCGCAGGATGTCCTGGCGGTGGGCAAAGTTCTCGCGGCGACGTGTCGCCCGCTTGCGAGCCGAGAGATACGAACGCAGCTGCCACAGTACGAAGACAATGGCGACGGCCAAGAGGACCCAGATCCACCACGGAACCCCGCCACCGCCGGCTTGAATGCCGCCGTCTTCTTCGAGCTGACGCACGAAGGCGAGGGCAGATGCACCCATGTCGGGCTCGCCGCTCGCCGCAGCGATAGCCCGGTCGAGCTGTTCGGTCGCCATCTCGCCACTTGCGGTGAAGCGAGGATCGCCGGACTTGTAGGACAGCACCGTGCCGCCGTACCGGTCAGCGACCGCTTGAGCGTCGACGAGTTCGTCGGTGTCGCCAGCGATCACGAAGCGAAGCTCGGTGCCAAGCGCCCGAGCTCGCGACGTCGCCTGGAGCAGGTCGATCCGTGGGACTTCCTCAGAGACCGAGTCGCTCACGGTTGCGATCGAGTTGTTCGGGATGTCGAGTTGGCGCGTGACCGAGTCGGGCAGCGCCACATCGGAGCCACATGCGGAGAAGCACATCGCCAGGGCGACGAGCAGCACGAGAACGAGGCGCGGTCGGCGCGAGCGGGTCAACACGGACTACAGGATGGCATCTCGTGGGCCTGCGATGTGTCCATCGATAGGCCCAAATCCGCCGAACCGCGCACTCTGTTTGCGAGACGAC
>CALDGN010000386.1 GCA_937942965.1 uncultured Acidimicrobiales bacterium
GTCGCATTCTCGAACGTCATCGTCGGATGGCCGTCGTCATCAGTAGCAAGGTCGAGTTCGGCGATCTCGGCCCATCGCTTGGCCAAGCGTTCCGGCTCGGGGCTCTGGAGCTCGGCGGCGCTGATGCCGCTCACCCGTTCGGTGCGAACGTACGGCTCCCAGTTGGACCCCGCCGGATACCACGGGCCGCCTGGCTCGTCGCCGCCAGGCATGAGCATCTGGTCCATCTCGAAGAAGCTGCCGCCGGTGTCGCCCGGATGGAGCTGGATGCCGTCGTGACCCTCATCTGGGTAGTGGAGGTCATAGGCAACACGCACGCCGAGCTCTTCGGCGCGAGCTCGCCGGTGCGCCACGTCGTCGACCTGCGTGATCACCATGTAGCCGCCATCGCCGCCCCGGCGTTCGATATAGCGACCGCCCGCGGTGCCGTCCTTGAACGGTGTGACGACCTCGAGCATCTGCGTGCCGATTGGCCACAGGGTGTTCTTGAGCCCGAACACAGAAACACCTGGATCCATGTAACAAGCCTCGACGCCAAGGACGCCGCCGATCTCGGTCGAGACCTTCTGAAGGTCAGCGGCGACGAGGGCGATCTGGCGCAAGCGAATCCACATGCTGTCGACGCTAGTTCTCGGGTGCGGTGCCTTCGATATGTTGCTTCACGAGCTGGGCGAGCTCATGTGGGGAGATTGGCTTGCGAAGCGCGACCGTCGCGCCCATGTGGCGTGCATGGTCGAGGGCGTCGAAGCCATGCATTCGCTCGGAGCCGCTCACCGCGATAATCGGCACGGTGCGTCCCCACTCAGGGGTCTGTGCGAGAGCAGGCGACCGGAGATGGGCGATGAAGGTGAACCCTCCATCGCCAGTCAGCTCCCCTTCGGGGCTCCGGATGAAGATGTCGATGATGACGAGGTCGTACCGGGTCGATGCGCAGGCAAGTTCGGCATCGACACGGCGGCTCGCCGTCTCGGCCACGATGCCGAGAGCATTGATCGCCGCTCGCCACTGTTGGACGAGATCGAGGTCGTCTTCGAGAATGAGGACCCGATGGGGCAGAGGCTCGGTCATGGTGTGCTCTCGGCAGGCGCGGCGATTGCCATCGCCAGATACTGCTCCAGCTTCGTCGCGGTCAGCGGTTTCGTAATGATGCCAAGCGCTCCAGCGCCCGCAAGTTCTCGATCTCGGCTTCCGTAGCCCGTGAGGAACGCGAACGGGATGCCGCGCTGCGCGGCCGAGCGGGCGACGTCGAGGCTGAACTCGCCTCGGATGTTGGCGTCAAGGAGCAGAAAGTCGATGCCGCCGAGTTCGAGCGCCGCCAGCGCTGCACGGATCGACGGCTCGACGCCCGCAACGACATGCCCGGCTTCCTCGACCAGTCCGACGGTCGCCCGGCTAATGATGTAATCGTCCTCGACGACGAGCACTCGCAGCCGGCTCGATGGTGACGGCCCGAGCTCGCCGTCGGCGAGATCAATGGCCGGTTCTACCAGCGATGCGGGTAGGTCGAACTGGGCGCGAATTCCCTCGGGTTCGTATCGAAGATCCGCAGTGCCATCGAACTCGAACGGCAGCGCATTCCGAATGATCGAGGTGCCGAATCCCGCGACCGGTTCGGCTTGAACCTCGGGTCCGCCTGCCTCTTCCCAGAAGATCCGGAACCGGTCGTCGAGTTCCCAGCTCAGCGTCACGGTCCCGGAGGGTGTCGTCAGCGCGCCGTACTTCGCCGCGTTGGAGAGCAGCTCGTGCACGACGAGCGCGAGCATCGAAGCAAGGCTGGCGGGTACCACGATGGGCGGCCCCGACACGGCGATTCGGCCGGCATCGTCTTGATATGGGCTCACCGCTTGGTGGATGAGGCGTTGCATCGAGACGGACTGCCACTCGCTCTCGGTCAGCAGATCGTGGGCTCCGGCGAGCGATGTGATGCGCTGTTCAAGCGAGGTCACGTAGTCGTCGAGTGTCACGCCGACCCCTTGTGATTGGCTCACCAGGGAGCGGACGAGGGCCAAGATGTTGCGCACGCGGTGATTGAGTTCGCGAACCATCAAGCCAAGGCGTTCTCGGTGCTTCGTCTGCGCCTCGGTCTTGCCGTGTAGCCGCTCGAACGCGTTCTGCAGGATCTCTGCGCTATCGAGGTCTGCGGCCGTCCATTGGTCGCAGCGGTTCCCGTGATCCTCGACGTACTCGGCGAAGCTGCCGCGTGGGGTCAACCGGAGACCCTGCGCAGTGTCTTCGAAGCTCGACTGCGCGTTGCCAGCCCATCGCACGCCGTGCGTGCTCGTGTTGCGGAAGAAGACGATCGCGTCGATCAATGGCAATGGGCTTGGCATGATCAACATGCCGCTGGTCGAGCCAAGCGCGAGTCCGGGCAAGTAGTCGTGGATGCAGTGCTCCGCTCGAATCGCACGAGACCCAGGGGCGGTGGCGCCAATGTGCTCGTCGACGATCGCTCGCACCGAGGGCCCGGGCGGACAGTCGCCATAAACATCGACACGTTCCTGAGCGACGAGAGCGACGCCGTCGCATTGCAGCACGGTCGCAAGGTCGGATCGGGCGGTTTCCCAATACGCGGCGAGCCCAAGCGGGCTGTCGTCGGTGATGAACATCTTCGGCTCGAGCTCCGCGCACCGGGCGATGCGTTGGGCCCGGTTGCGTTGCAACAGGTGCTGCACCATCAGGGATGCGGAGCGACCCACGAGTTCGAAGGCCATGGATTCGATCGATGTGGGGTGATGCGCCTCGTAGTGGTGGAACGAGAACAGTCCCCACATCTCGCCGTCGACGACGATGGGTAGCGACATCGTGGCCCGCACGCCCATGTTCTCGAGGTACATGATGTGACCGGCCACAGTGCCCCGCAACACCGCAAGGGACAGGTCGATCTCCTCGTCGGCCGACGCTGCGGCGAGGATCGGGACTTGGGCAGCAGCGATGTCGGAGATGACGCGGATCGGCGTTGCCGCATAGAGAGCCCGAGCAGCTTGCGGGATGTCGAACGCGGGGAAGCGCAGACCCAGAAACGAGTCGACGTGGGCGCTGCGCGACTCAGCGGCAACCTCACCCGCACCGTCGGGCAAGAACCGGTAGGCCTTGACGCGGTCATAGCCAGAGAAGCTGCGCAGGAGCTCGACCATCGTGTTGAGCAGCTCGTCAACCTCGGTGCACTGCGATGCGGTTGCGAGCAGCCGCTGCGCTTCGCCAAGAATTGCGCTCAGCGCGGACTCGTCCTCAGCGGGCGTGAGCTCGAGGATGATCGTGTCGCCGGTCCGGTGCGCGGAAATGGCGAAGGTCCCTTGACCTTCACGCAGCGATGTTGTCTCGATGTATTCGCGCTGGAAGGTGATCGTGGCGTGGCCAGCGGCATTGCGAATGGTGTGCACCGCGGTTTCAGACAGCAGCCCCTGGAGCGGCATGCCGAGCACGTCTGGCGCCGAAAGCCCGGTGAACTCAGCGATGTTCTCGGAGACATGGGTGATCGTCATCGGCGACGCGCCGTCGACGCCAAGCAGCCAACCGGTCGGTTGCACGGTCCCGATGAGATGAATCGGATCGGCGTGACAGGTTTCGATGGCTTCGAGCTCGTCGGCTCGCCGCTGATCGAGGGGAGATGTGCTCATGATGTGGTGCCAACGATCTCGTAGGGCGGGGCGGTGATCGCATCGATCACGCAGCGGAAGACGTCAGAGGCACCATCGATCGCCGGGTCGATCCCGGTCGGCACGGCTGTGGCCTGATCGTCGAGCCATCGCGAGTAGTGCGTCCATCGGTCTCGGCGTTCGCCGAGGAGAGCATCGAGGTAGTGCGTCGGCGCATCGTCGGTGACTCGACGACGGAGCACACCCGCTCCGACGGACGATCCTTCGAGCGTGTAGCCAACGCCGATCGAGTAGAGGTCGCTTGAGGCCGAGGGCGGCCGGTGTGGTCGGGGCGCCGGGCGTTCGCCGGCCAGTTCAGCCAAATCGGTCTCGAGCGCGTCGACGAGCGTGGCGCTCCGGGGCGCAAGACCACTGAGCAGCGAACTGTGGTCAAGAGGCTCGGCGAAACTGCTGAGCGCCGTGTGCATAACGGAGAGGAAGCGGCAGTACCCGTCCGGGGTCTCGATCGAGGCGCGGAGGTCGACCTGCTGCTCGGCCGACGAGTGCACGGCCTCGGTCGCCTCGCGAAGCCGTTTGCGCAACCCGTCTCGCATAGAACCACGCTAGGTGATTTCGGCCTCAAAGGTGAGATGAAGATCCCGGGTTGTGGTGTCGGGACCTCTAGATGCGAACCCAGCCGTGTTCGATTTCGAGCTCGGCGGTTTCGTAGCCGGGGTCTCCAGGGAGGACCACGTGGTACTCGCCATCGGGGTCGATCACTCGCACCCGATGGGTCGGGGGATGATCCTGGGCCACCGCCATGAGGTCAGCGACCGAGTCGTAGCGGGCGAGGCAGGCGAGCATGCGATGCGTGACCGACATGAGCGGGAACTCGTCGTTGCGGAAGAGTTCGATCGCTTCGGCCGGGGCGATCCACCGATGCTCGACGACTTCTTCTTCGTCGTGGCTCGCGGTCTGGTTCGGTGGCGCTGCGGCCACGAAGAACCGGGTGTCAAAACGTCGGGGTGGGCCGACGGGCGTGACGAACCGGGCAGCTTCGTGCATATCGGACAGATTGAGCTGAAGTCCGTGATCTCGCAAGGTGTCGGCGAACACGGCCGCGTCGGCGTGCACCGCTTGGCGGATCTCGTCGATGACCTGTGGCGCAGCCTCGCCTGCTCCGAGGAGCAGCCCTGCCTCTTCGACCGTCTCGCGCAGCCCGGCGAACCACCATGCCCGACCGTTGCGGTCGACCTCGAGCATGGCGGAAGCTGTCGCATCGTCGAGTCCGGTCGTGACCGTGTCCAGGTGGGTCGCATCTTCGGGGTCGACGCGACCACCAGGAAACACCCAGGCGCTCGCGGCGAACACCGCCCGAGATGTGCGCTGCACCATAAGGACTTGAAGGTCAGGCCGGTCGTCGACGATGAGCACGGTCGCGGCGTGTCGAATCGGCACGGCCTCGGGGTCGTCGACACGCTGGTTGCTCGAGAATTTCGCCACCTGCGAAACCTAGTGGTGCAGTGTCGGCGCAGAAGAGCCCGCTCGCGGTCCGCAGATCTAGTCTCGGGGCATGCACGGTTCTGCCCGACCTAGCCGCTCGTTCGCACCGGATGATGCCGACACGATCACACTCGACGATGGACGCATCGCCCATGCCGCCCACGTCGGCCAGTCCGAGTTCGTCGCACGGCGTATGCACGAGGTGCGAGCCGGTGTGTGGAGCTTGGTCGGCAATGGCCTGTCGAACCAGGGATTCATCGAAGGTCCTGACGGGATCATCGCGATCGATACGGGTGAGTCCAATGAGGAGATGGAGGCGGCGCTGGCCGAGCTCGCTGGCGTCAGCGATCGTCCCGTCGTTGCGGTGCTGTACACCCACTTCCACTATGTCGCCGGGACACAGGCGATCGTGGACCGGTTCGGCGAAGTGCCGATCTATGGGCACGCCGGGATCGATACGAATCGAGCGCGGACGGCGTCGGTCATCTCGCCGGCATATGGCCGCGGCCTCGTCGAGCAGTTCGGCATGACCCTCCCGGCCGATGGTGCTGACGGACTCGTCAATGTTGGACTCGGCCACTTCTTCCGCAACCCGGATCATGCGCCATTCACCGACGGGTACCTGTCGCCGACGGTCACGTTCGAAGAAGAGACCTCGCTGAGCGTCGCAGGGCTCGACCTGCAGGTCCTGCCCGCGCCGAGCGATGCCGACGACTCGGTGACGTACTGGTTCCCCGAGCTAGGTGTGGCCGTCAACAACATCGTCTGGCCGGTGTTGTTCAACGTGTTCGCGATCCGAGGCGAGGAGTACCGCGACCCGCGTGTCCTGCTCACGGGTCTCGACGATGTGCTGTCGCTCGGCGCCGAACATCTCGTCGGCGCGCACGGACCGCCATTGAGCGGCGGCGATGACATCGAGGCTCGAGTCACTCGCTCGCGAGATGCGATCCAGTTCCTCTGGGACCAGACGGTGCGCCACACCAACCGGGGCGCGACGAGCCCGGAGATCGGCCACCTTGTTCGACTGCCGGACCACTGTGACGAGGACCCGCTGACGAGCGAGTATTACGGCGTCGCCGAACACCATGTGCGACAGATCCGGTCGGGGCTGTTCGGGTTCTTCGATGGCGATCCGGCGCAGCTGTTCCCGGTCGCTCCCGCCGAGCGGGCCGTCAAACTCGTCGCGGGCTTCGGCGGCGCTGACAAGGTGCGGGCGGAGGCCGCCACGGCCCTCGACGCCGACGATGTGCGCTGGGCGATCGAGTTGGGCTCTTGGCTGGTGCAGCTTCCTGATGCGACCGATGCCGACCGCGAGCTACTTGCGGGAGCGCTTCGTGTCGTGGCCACGCGAACCTCGTCCGCGAACGTGCGCAACTGGTGTCTGACACGAGCCCGAGACCTCGACGGCAGCTTCTCAATGGACCGCTATCGCACCCATCGCTTCCCTCGTCGTGCTGTCGTCGCCGACCCGGCCGCATCGGTCGGGGCCCTACGTGTGCTCGCCGTGCCTGAGCAGCTGGTTGGCGTCGATATTCGGATCGGCTGGGACTTCGGGTCAACGTCCGCGGCTCTGCATGTGCGGAACTGTGTGGCGGTGCCGATCCCGGATGCGGCCGTCGATGCCACCGTGCGTGTCAGTCCCGAAGCGTGGGCAACCGTGATGGGGCGAACGGCCACGGTGGCTGAGCTCGTCGCCTCGGGCGAGGCTGTGATCGAGGGCGATAGCGCTGCGGTACTGGCGGCGCTCGCAGGATTCGAGATCGGCACCCCGGCCACCTGATGACGAACCAACT
>CALDGN010000387.1 GCA_937942965.1 uncultured Acidimicrobiales bacterium
GCGCGGACTCGTATCGGGCGACGTCGAGGCCGCTGCCTTCGAGGTAGGTCTGGAGCAGGTCTGCGTTGCGGACCTCGTAGCCAGAGGCTTCGGTGCCTTCGTTGACACATGCGTTGCGGATCATGTGCTGCAACAGGTCCACAGTGGCGTTGGTCTGTTCGGTCGATGCTGGCATGTTCGCTCTCTTGTCGTGTTGCGGTATTAGCGGGGCAGGTCGTTCGGGTTGAACCCAAGTTCGATGGCGAATGGGTGCAGGTGCGGATGCACGGGTGCGCCGACACCGTCGAGCGCACGGTTCATCATCTGGAAGGTCGCGATCACGCCGATGGCGCGTTCGGCTGCCTCGGCGCCGGCGGCATCGACGAGCGCCTGGCGCTCGGCGGCCGGGTTGCTTGGCCCACCGGTTCCGAGGGCGTCAGCGAGTGCGACGAGCTCGGCCCCGAAGGGAAGGTCGGGCGCGGCGCCCGTCGCAACCGGTGAAAGGTCAAGGTCGATGCCGATGGCGTCGCTGCTCGCACGGAGGAACGATGTGTGGGCCAGCAGTCAATAGAAGCACTCGTTCAAATAGCTCGAACGAGCGGCAAGGAACTCGATCTGTGACTTGGTGAGCGAGTCGGCGAACTGTCCATTGCGGATCGAGCTGAAGTCGACATACATCGGCTCGTGGATGTCCCGCAGCGCTTCGCCTTCGACGGGAAGCGCGTCGAGCACGTGCGGCGCGTAGCTCTGGCCCACGGTGGGCACCCACATGTTGGATATCGCTGCGGCCGGATCGCGTTGGCCAGTCGGCGGCGCATGGTCGATCTGGGGCAGCGGAAGTTCGGCGCCTCCGAGTCCGGCAACGTAGTAATCGACGTTGGCGAGACGGGACACGATGCCGACGATCTCAAGGTAGCGCCAGCGATCGAGGCCACGGGTTTCGAAGTCGGTGACCACATCGGAGCGGAGACCTTCGGCGTCGATGGCGAGCCAATGCGCCGCTTCGCCCGCGACCCCGCTCGCCGTATTCGGTGCGGTAGCGCCGGCCCACGCGGCACGGGCATCTTTGATCACCTGGTGGCGCTCGGTTGCGGTGAGTTCGACCCCAGGTCCGGTGAGCTGCCCCCACGCCCGTTCGAGTGCTGCGAGCCGAAGCGAGTCCGGAGCGAGCGCAGCGTCGGTGAGCATGGCGCGATCCTAGATCGTCGGTGCGTTTGCGCTTGACCGCAGGCGTGTATTCAGCGACCGCCATGGGACATGAAGGCCTAGCCTCACGCCATGACCACACGTACCTGGTTGTCCGATGCTGCCCAAGCGCGGGAGAGCTCGATCCTCGAACTCGTCTCGACCCAAAGCGGCGATCACCTGCGAGCGACCATCGATAGCTTGATCGGCGATAACCGCCGCATCCACGAACGTGAATGCCTGAACCTGAATCCGGCCACGAATGTGCTGAGCCCTCGGGCCGAGGCAGCGCTCGCTGCTGGTCTGGGAAATCGACCGTCGCTCGGCCATCCGGGCGAGAAGTACGAGGTCGGCCTCGAGGCAATCGAATCACTCGAGGTCATCACGGCCGACCTGGCCCAGCAGGTCTTTCAGTGTTCGCTGGCCGAGATCCGAGTGTTTAGCGGTGCCATGGCGAACCTCACGTCGTTCATGGCGTGTGCGGCGCCCGGAGACTCGATCATCGTGCCGCCGCCTTCGATCGGCGGGCACGTTACCCACAACACGGCCGGCGCTGCGGGCCTGTACGGGCTCGACATCCACGAGGCGCCGATCGACGCCGAGAACTACACCGTCGACGTTGCAGGCGTCGCGGAACTCGCAGAACGGGTGCGACCGAAGCTCATCACCATCGGTGCGAGCATGAACTTGCGACCCCACCCGGTCGCTGAGCTCCGCGAAGTCGCTGACGCGGTCGGGGCAACGCTGCTGTTCGACGCCGCCCACCTGTGCGGACTGTTCGCAGGCCGAGCGTGGCCGAACCCTCTCCACGAGGGCGCGCACGTGATGACGATGAGCACCTACAAGAGCCTCGGCGGGCCAGCCGGCGGCCTGATCCTCAGCGACGATCCTGCGCTGATGGCGCGGGTCGACCAGATCGCGTATCCCGGACTCACCGCCAACTTCGATGCCGGGCGCACGACTGCTCTCGCCTACGCGCTCCTCGACTGGATCGAGCACGGCGAGTCCTATGCCGAAGAGATGGTGTCGAGCGCCGCGGCGCTGAGCGCCGCACTCGAGGCACGAGGCGTCGAGCTGCAGCGCGCGGCCGGCGCCCCGACCACGTCGCATCAGCTCGCGATTCGGCCCGACAGCATCGACGCCGACGAAGCGGTCCGTCGTTTGCGAGCCGCGAACCTGTTGACGTGCGCCATCGGACTTCCGGATGGGGCTGGCGTCAGACTCGGTACACCGGAAGCCGTCCGCTGGGGTATGACAAGTGCCGACATGGACGTGCTCGCCGGGTTTATCGCGGACGGGCTCGCCGGCATCGAGGGCGTCGGCGAAGCAGTCACGGCTTGGCGAGCGCCATTCGACACTGTGGCATTCTGCTCGTAGCCTTCGGGCATGCAAATTAGGGGTAGCAACGTCGTCATTACCGGCGGATCGCAGGGCATTGGGGAACGGCTCGCGGACGCATTCGCCAAAGCCGGCGGCAACGTCCTGGTTGTCGCTCGCTCCGAGGACAAACTTCGTGCGGTCGCCGAGCGGATCGGCGGCGATCACCTGGTCGCCGACCTGACCGACGCAGACCAGGTTGATGGCTTGGTGCAGGCGTGCGTTGAACGCATGGGCCACGTCGACATCTGGGTGAACAACGCGGGCGTCGAGACCGAAGAAGCTTTCGTCAATGTCAGCGTTCCCGACCTGCGTCGCCTGGCGCGTCTGAACTTCGAGGCGCCGCTCGTACTCACTCGCAACGCGGCGCGCCACATGCTCGATCGGGGCCAAGGCCACATCGTGCAACTCAGTTCGGTCGCTGGCGCGATTCCGTTTCCCGGCTTGACCGCGTACGCCGGTTCCAAGGCCGGCATTACGCACTTCACCGAGAGCCTGCGCATCGAGCTAGCCCGGACCAACATTGGCCTAACGGTCGTCGCTCCTGGTCCTGTCGACACCGACATGTGGGACCGGCTCGATCAACCCGATCTGTACCCGTCGAAGGCACTCAAGCGCTTCCGCCAGCTCCAGTTCCTGCCCAAGGTCAAGCCCGAGAAGATTGCCGACGCGACGATCAAGGCCGTCGAGAACAACAAGCGTCATGTCCGAATCCCAGCTCGATTCAACGGGTACCACCAGCTGAACAACAGCCCGCGCCGCATGCTCGAAGCCGCGATGGCTGGCGTCGACATGACGCCGACCGTCGAGGCCGATGCAACGACAGATGTCGCCGCGGTCGAGGCTGCGATCGAGAAGATCTGGCCAACCGACAACCCGATGAGTCGCCGCTGGCCGCTCTACACCCGCGGGAACGTCGGCGAGGTCTTCCCCGAAGTCGTACTCCCACTCACCTGGGACGTCTATGGCCAAGCGGCCGAAGACGGATGGCGCGCGGCGTTCGAAACCATGGGCCTGCTTATGCCCGGCGATCTCGCAGCCAACGAGCCGATGACGATTCTCGGCGTGTTCGGTGGCTACTGCTACATCAACGCCAGCTATGTGCGCATGCTCGGCGTACGCGCCCCAGGCGGCACCGTCGAGGTCATCGACCAACAGTTCTTCGGCGAGTCCGACGCTCCGGCCTATGCGCCTCGCAAGGGCGACAAGAACGTCCGCTCATCTGCCAAGCTCGGCAAGACCGTGTTCCGTCTGCTCGGCACCACGGACCTCCCCCAGCTCGAGGACGACAAGGCTCGAGTCCGGGACTACATGGCCGCCTATCCCGGCGACGACGCAGACGACGCAGCACTCATCGCGCACTTCCGCAACATCACGCCGCTGTTCCAGCAGCTGTTCCAGCGCCACATCGAGAACACCTTCTCGGTGGCACTCGTGCTCGGTGCACTGTCGGACTTGTGCATCAAGGTTGGCCGCGAAGCCGACCTGGTATCGCTCCTGGGCGGCATCGGCGACGTCGAATCGTCGGCGCCCTCTGATGCGATGTGGAAGCTCGCCCGCATGGCGAACGAGACCCCCGCGGTCGGAGCTGCATTCGACGCTGGCATCGAGGGACTGGCCGACCGGCTCCGCGCCTCAGCGGATGCATCGGCGTGGGTCACCGAGTTCGACGGCTTCCTCGACGAGTTCGGATCCCGTGGCCCCAACGAGTGGGACATCGGCTCTGACCCGTGGGCGTTGCGGCCCGAGCTGGCGCTCGCCGCGATCGGTCGGATTCGGAACGCGCCCGACACCCACAACCCACAGGCCCAAGCCGAGCGTCTGGCCGGCGAGCGCGCCGAAGCGATCGCTCGGGTCCGGGGTGCGCTCAACCCGGTCGACAAGAAGATGTTCGACAAGGCCCATGCGGCGACCACGATCTGGTCCCAGGCGCGCGAACGCTCGAAGACGACGATCATCCGAGCCGTCCACTCGGCCCGCGTCGCGCAGACCGAGCTGGCGCGCCGTGTCGCCGAACGTGGCGGTCCAGCAGAGCGACGCCACACCTGTTTCGTGTCGGTCGATGACTTCGAGGCAATGCTCGCCAACCCGACCGGGTTCAACGATGTGATCGCCGAACGGGCCACGACGTATGCGGACCTATCGCAGCGGGTACCCCCGTTCATCCTCGAGGGCGAAGTTCCTGCCGTCGAGACCTGGGCGCTCCGCGGGGACACGGCAGAAGCTCTTGAGGCCGGCACAACGGTCCAAGGCATCGCTGGTTGTCCTGGTGTTGCCCGTGGGCGCGCTCGTGTCGTGCTCGATGCTGGCGATCCCGGCGCACTCGAGCCCGGCGAGATTCTCGTGGCACCGATCACCGACCCGAGCTGGACGCCGCTGTTCCTGGCGGCTTCGGGTGTGATCGTGGACGTCGGCGCCACGATGAGTCACGCCGTGATCGTGTCTCGCGAGCTCGGCATTCCCTGTGTCGTGTCCGCCGTCGGAGCGACCGAGCGAATTCCCGACGGGGCCCTCGTTGAACTCGACGGCAACACCGGCGAAGTCACAATCATCGAGCTTCCCTGAGCACCGCGGTGTCCGACCAAGCGCCAATCCTTGAGTTCGACGACAGCCCGACGGCGATCATTGAGCCGTCGATGTGGCATACCCGCATCGACGGCCTCCCCACTGGCGCGGTGATCACCTGGATGACCGACGCGTTCGAACGTCTGATCTCCGAACATTCGTCGCACGCCTGCTACCGCATGACCGCCGAGAGCGCCGACCTCGAGATGTACCAGGTCGACTTGCCCGAGGGACCGATCGTTGCGGCGCTCTCACATGTGGGAGCGCCGGTCAGCGCTGCCCTGTTCGAAACCTTGATCGCGGTCGGAAGCACCACCACGATCGCCGTCGGAAGCTCTGGCGGTTTGGTCGCCGAGCATCCGCCGGGCGCCGTGGTCGTTCCCGATCGAGCGATCCGCGACGAAGGCGTGTCATATCACTACGCGCCTGCGGCGCGATACGCCGACCTCGACCCTGGGCTTCAAGACGCGCTCCGGGCCGCCTTCGCAGACGAAGGTCTCGCGCCAGTAACGGGCGATCTATGGACGACCGACGCCTTCTTCCGTGAGACGCCAGCCAAGGTCGCCCGCCGCGTCGACGAAGGGGCGATCGCAGTCGATATGTAAGCCTCTGCGTTGGCGACCATCGCCGCGTTTCGCGGCGTGCGGCACGGCCATGCCGTCTACATGGCCGACACGCTTCACGGCGATGCGTGGGACCCGACCGACCTCGTCGAGCGCAATGCCGACTATCGCTACGGCCTGCTCCTCACCGCAGCGCGGACTGCCGCACGAGAGAGCTGAGCTGCCAAACTCTCGGCGTGCATCTTCTCGTCGTACGCCACGCGCAGCCCCATGACGAAACCGAAACCGGAGGCGAGGGCGATCCTCCGCTGACCGACCTCGGCCACGCTCAGGCCAAGGCCGTCTGTACCTACTTGCGCACGCAAGGCGTGGACCACATCGTGTCGAGCCCGATGGTGCGAGCTCGCCAGACCGGTGAGCC
>CALDGN010000388.1 GCA_937942965.1 uncultured Acidimicrobiales bacterium
CCCAGTTCTACGAGCGCGAGATCACCGTCTACCGCCACATGCGAGACAGCCTCGGCGTGAACATTCCAGATCATCTCTACTCCGAGATGGACCCGGACCCGGCGCCGTGGATCGAGCGGCCGCTGCTTTTCCTCGTCGACAAGCTGCCGCTGGGCGGAGTGAACCGCACGCTCGATTTCCTGTTGAAGCTCGGCCTGCGAGAGAAGCGTCGCTATGTGCTGATCATCAGCGACATCGACGACGCCCGGCCACCGACCCAAGCCGATGGCGGCTCGCTCGAAGACGCGCATGCCGCTCTCAAGGTGCTGGCGAAATGGCACGCCACGAACTGGATGTGCGAAGACCTCGTCGCCCAGCACAAGCGGCTCTGGTCCGTCGATCGAGCCCATCGCGTGTTCCAGGCTCGCTACGTCAAGAACCTGCCCGGCTTCATCGCACAGACTGCTGGGTCCGTTGGGCCCGCCACGCTCGCCCGACTCGACCGGATCCAAGACCGACTGCCCGAGATCGTGACCAAGCTCGGCGCTGCGCCGTGGACGCTGTTGCACGGCGATTACCGCCTCGACAATGTGCTGTTCCGCGACAACGGCGACCTGGTTGTCCTTGACCTCCAGGCGCTGCTCTACGGGCGTCCGGCGGTTGACGTCGCCTACTTCATCACGACCGCACTCGACCCAGAACACTCCAGCGAAGAACAAGCCCTGCTGCGGACTTATCACGACGCACTCGTTGCCGAGGGCATCAACGCCCTCGACTACGACACACTCGTGGCCGACTGCGAACTGGCCAAAGAGCTCTTCGCTCATCGGTTCATCAGCGCAGCAGACATCCTCGACACCGAAGTGTCCGGCGACCGTGACGACCTGCTCGACGTGATGCAGGTGCGGGTCTTCGGCTGGCTGAACTAGAGGAGCACCCGTAACGCCGCTGAGCGGCTTTCTGGGTCCCCGTTCAGAAGCCATTGCGCGACGAGCCTCGCAGTACTAATTTCGGTGTTGGCGGAAAATTGAAGAAGGAGATGCGTCGTGGCGGAACGTGACGTACTGGCGGTACTGGGCTATCCAGCGTGGTTGGCCCCGGTGATGGTGTGGACGGCGGGAGCTTTGCTCGTTGCCGTGGTGGTGTTCAACGCCGTGCGGCCGAAATATCGGCGGCTGTTCGGTGCCCGAGCACCGCTCTATGCGCTTTGGAACTCGACGATCCCATCGATCTGGGTGCAGATCTATCTGTGGCTTGCGCTCATCGTTCTCTGGACGCCGATCTGGTGGGCGGCGCGCGGTATCGCCGCGCTCACCGATGTGGGTACGGCGACAGGCTGGTTCGTCATTGCGTTCGGGCTCTTCTACGCAACGTGGCTCGTCCGAGGGTTCAGCGGGCGCAGCGTCAACCACGAGTTCGATCATCTGCTGGCGAGCGACGATGTGCCCGTTAGCGACGCCAAGCGCGTCGCCGTCATCGGCGCGGGCATGGCGGGTCTTGTTGCCGCCAAGGAGCTTCGGGAAGAGGGCCACGATGTTGTCGTGTTCGAGCGGACCGGCGGCCCGGGCGGCGTGTGGGCGTCGAGCAAGTCGCGTGGCGGTATGGCGTGGGCTTCGACGATGACGTCGACCGGAGCGCTCAACAGCACCCTGTCGGATTCGGTCGCCGAGATTCACCACCCCGACCATGAGCTCTTTCCCCATCACCTGAACCGGGCTGAGTTCCTCGGCCTGCTCGAGAGCTACCAAGAACGCCACGGTGTCTTCGACGGTTCGCTGCGGTGCAACAGCGAGGTCGAGACCATGGCGAAGCTTCCGGGTGATCGATGGTCGCTACGGGTGCGGAATCACACGACCGACATCGTCGAGGACGAGGTCTTCGACGCGGTGACGATCTGCACCGGGCTGAACAAGGAATCGTTCACGCCAACCATCGAAGGCCAGGACCGATTCGCAGGCCCGCAGTTTCATGTCGAGGACTATCGGCCTGCCGATGCCGAGCGATTCGTGGGCAAGCGGGTACTTGTCATTGGCATGGGCGAAACCTCGTCTGATGTCGTCAAGGAACTGGCCGACACTGGCGCCGAGCACGTCTACGTCTCGCAACGCGGACCGACGTGGATCATCCCACGAGACGTCGGCAGCTTGCCGCCTGACCACATCGAGAATCGGCTGATTCACGACGGACCGATGTTCCATCGCTTCGCCATGCTCGTCACCGGCGTGGCTCCGTTCGGGCTGTGGCCGTTGCTGCGCCCGACCCGGGTCAAGGTCCATCCGTTCCGATACATGTTCCGCATCCTCGTCATGCACCATCCGAAGAAGTGGCTGCTCTGGCGCTTCGGTTCGCTCAACTGGACGAAGTCCGACAACCTGTATTTCGCCATTGAGAGCGGGCGGGCCACGGTCGTACGAGGTGTTGACCGTCTCGAGGAACACCGAGCCTTCTTTGCCGACGGTCGAGAAGAAGACATCGACGCAATCATCTATTGCAGCGGCTATCGGCCAGGAGCGTCCTTGCTTCCGCCGTCGCCCGGCGCAACTGACGGCGAGGTCGAGTCGCCGCGATCGGCACGAGATCTGTACAAGCTGACGATGTGTCCAGATCATCCGAATGTCGCGGCAGTCGGCTTCGCTCGAGGCCAGATCGGAGCGATCACGCTGAGCACCGACATGCAGGCACGGTGGTGGGCGCTCGTCGTGTCCGGCAAGCGGAGTCTTCCCGACCAGGCGACGATGCGAGCCGAAGCAGCGAAGATGCGCCACAACATCCGCCGCTTCCACCAGCCGACGCGAACGACGTTGTGCTTTGCCTACTCCATCGCTCGCAATGAAATCGGTTGCGAACCGGACCTGTTCAAGATCTTCCGGACCGACCCCAAGTTCTGGTTTGCGCTCTTCATGGGTCCGATCTGCGCTGCCCATTTCCGGCTACGAGGCCCACACGCCACGCCGGGTCTGGTGCGCGAACAGATCATGCGGACGAATGCTGTCCAGAGCGAGGACTATGTGGACAGCATCGACATCTTGTCCGGCGCGCTGCCGATGGCGACGCTCGTGACGCCGGCGTTTGGGGCTTGGAGCCGGTTGCTTCCGGGCTTCAACGCGCAGAACGCCACCCGGAGCTACGTGTAACGCCGCGCTAGAGGTCGTCGATCGTTATCGAGCGGCCGGTGACGAAGTTGTACGAGTCCACGACGAGCTGCAAGGTGATCTCGGCTTCTTCGGCGGACTGCGGTGTGTAGAGCATCACCATGCCTTCCCACATGTCTTCGCTGGCAACCCACGGATGGAACTCGGCCCACTTCGTCTCGATCGCCTCGAGCGCTCGCTCGAGGGGGAGCACGAGATGCAGGCTTCCGTCGGGGTGAATGTGCGCGAACTCGCGCTCGCGCAGCGTCACGAACGGAGCACCGGCGGCCGGTTCGAGCCAGAGTGCGTCGGTGCCCTTGATCGAGGTGATCGACTCGCGTCGCTCGACGTCGGGAAGCGAGAAGATCTGGCGCCGGAGCTCCGCGTCAACTTCGGGCACGGGATCGACGAACACCTGGACGTGGGGGACCGAGTAGGTCGTCTCGGTTCGGGGCCCGGGGCGCACCGGAAGCGTCCGCTTCTCAACGGGCTCGCCGACGACTGGTTCGTTGGCAACCGGCTCGCTCGAACCGCACGTGGCGAGCATCGCCACACAGATCAGCAAGCCGATCGTTGATGCTCGAAGCCGGGGCAGCACGACGATTACTCCTTAGTCCGGTGGCGGCCGAGTCCGTGGTGCTCGTGGCGGTCGCCGTGCACCCGCAGCGCGAATGAGCGTCGCCCTCCAGCGGCTCGCTGTGCCAGTGCGCAGACAGGCCCGTGCTCCCGGTGGGCGTGTTGGGCGCCGGGCAGTTCTTCGCCGGTCGCAGTGGCCAGAATGCCGGCACTTGCGAGCGCCGTCAGCGCCGTGAGCAGCGCGGTGCCGGCGGCGAGCCAGATGGTGACGCCGCCTCCGAATGCTGCATAGGTCGCGCCGGCGACGATCGGAGCGATCGTCGAGGCGAGCGCCGACACGCTGGTGTTGATGCCTTGGACCTGGCCTTCTTCGCGCTCGTCGGCGGCTTGAGTGACCACCGACTGCAGCGTGGGCAGCACCAGCGCCAGCCCGACGTTGACGAGGAACGACAACGGGAGGAACACAATCACCGATGTCGGGAGCCGGACGAAGAACAGGGCAAACGGCAAGATGACGAGGCCCGCCAGCAACGTTCCCACGTCGCCGAGGCGCTTCTCGAAGAACCGAAGCGTCACCATCTCGTTGAAGATCAGGAATACGCCGGTCGCCAACATGAGCAGCCCGACCGACGCCTCGCTCACGCCGAGCTGGTCGACGTACCAAAGCGCCATGATCGTCGTGTAGCCACCGAAGGTGAGGGTGAAGAGGCCTTGGATGGAGAACAGCCGGTAGAGGGTGCTGCGCCCGGTCAACGTCCGGGCCTTGCTGATCAGGTTGAGTTGGTGGAGCGGGTTGGCGTCGAAGTGGGCTGAACGCTTCTCGGGAGGAAGCGATTCGGTCAACGTGACCGTCATCCAGATCAGCGTGCCGGTCGAGATCGCCACCGCCAGGATCGCCGGTCCGAGGAAGCCGAGCGACGAGGCGGCGCTGTAGGAGCCCATCGCCGGACCGAACAGCAACGCCACGCCAGCGATCGCGCCTTGCATCGAGAAGACGCGCGTGCGGGCGTCCTCGTCGACGATGTCAGCCAGGTACGCCGCAGCAACCGAGGCGTTGCCTCCGGTCAAGCCGTCGACGACCCGTGACAGCGCAATGAGTGCGAGGGCGAAACCGGCAGAGTCGGTGACGAAGTACGCGGCGCCGAACAGCACCCAGCTCGCGGCCGTGCCTGCTTGGGATACGAGCAGGATCGGACGACGCCCCCGATGGTCAGCGAGGCTCCCGAGAATCGGTGCGGCGAAGAACTGGGCGGCGGGATAGGCGGCGATGAGCAGCGCGAACACGAAGTCCGACTGGCCAAGGTCACGGACCACGAACGGCAGCACCGGGATGAGCAGCGTTCCGCCAATCGCATTGACGAATGTCAGCAGCAGGATCGGCCGTGCCTGGCGGGGGATGTTGTCGAACACTGGCGCCGACACTACGTGCGCCGTGCGCGTCGGGCGAACGCTTGTCGCAGACTGTCCAAACCGCACCCGATTGGTTCGTGGCCAACACAAGTCGGGTGGCCAGCGTCACGACGGCAGTGTGCTGGTCGGCATCGTCGCAGGCCGGCCCGATCGTCATCGTGGAGTCACACCGAACAAGGACCCCCCGATGAACGTCTTCAAGAAATCAGCAGCCCTGCTCGTCAGCCTCCTCCTCGTGTTGACGACGCTCACCGCGCTTTCGACCCCGACCGCTGATGCGGCGCCTTGGGAATGTCCGGCCGGCTCGTTCGAGGACGGAAACGGCAAGTGCCGTGTGCCGGTTGCGGACACCGTTGCCTGTCCCGAAAAGGCGCTCGGCGTACCTGGCGGTTGCTACGTATTCGTCGACGCAGACGAGTCCGAACCCGGCACCTCTCGGTGCCCAGTCGGCTCCATCGAGGACGGAAACGGCAAGTGCCGGAAGCCGGTCGCCGATGTGGTCGTCTGCCCGAAGGGCGCCCTTGGCGTGCCGGGTGCTTGCTACGTCTTCGTAGCGAAGGTCTCGGGGAAGACGATCGGGATCGCACTTCGCTGATCTTCGCTCGACGAAGAGAGCAGGCGGAGCGATATGGATGCACGACCATGTTGTGGGCGGCGATCCAGCGATGCTCGCTAGCGCTTAGCTGGCGCGGTCTCGGACCAGCCGAGGCGAGCGGCCGTAACAGCGAGCGCGAACGTCAGTCCTGAGGCCACCCAGAACGCAAGCTGCCAGCCGTCGACGAAGCTCGCCGCGGCCGCAGGCGTGTCCTCGATCTCGCCCAGCGGAATGTCGAAGCCTTGGTTGCGGAGCACGGCGACGACGATGGCGGCGGCGAGCGCCTGCCCGACCACGTTGCCGACCGTTCGGGTGACGTTCGTGAACGCTCCGCCGACGCCGAACGAATCGGGTGGCGTGGCGCCGAGCATGGCGCTGGAGTTCGGCACGTTCCAGGCGCCCATCGCCAGACCCTGCAGGAATGCGGCCAGCATGATCCAACCCCACGGCGTTTCCGCTCCCACGAAGCTCAGTGCGAGGAACACGCTTCCCTGCAGCGTGAGTCCGACGAGTGTCGGAGCGCGAGGCCCAACCCGGTCATAGACCCGGCCGGCGATCTGGGCGGACAACCCCATGCCGACCGCCAGCGTCGAGATGATGAGGCCGGTCAGTCGGCCGCTCAGCTGCAGAACGCTGAGCAACAAGATCGGCAACAGCAAGGTCATGGCCGTCGCCGCGGTGAAACCGACCCAGCGGACCAAGGTCGCAGTACGGAACGCACCGATCTGGAACAGACGAAGATCGAGCATCGGTGTCGGCGATGCGAGCTCGGTGCGGACGTACGCAGCGCCGAGCGCCACCGTCAGCACGGCGCCGGCAGCGATCGGCCACGACTGCCACGACCAGTCGAACGGGTTGTTGATGGTGACCGTCAGCAGCGTGATTGCGGCGATCGAAAGGACAACCGCTGAGGCCCCGCTTCGCCGAGGCGCCACCGCCGGTTCATCTCGCGGGATCAGCGCAAGCACGAGAAGCACGGCGATCGCAGAGGGGATCGCAAGCAACGCAAAGATGACTCGCCATGACATGACGTCGAGCAAGATCCCGGTCAGGAACGGCCCGGTCGCAGATCCGACGCTGACGGCGGTCGTTTGTGCACCCATCGCCAGGCCTCGCTCTTCGGGAGGGAACGACGCAACGAGCAGCCCAGTGCCGATCGACTGCACCAACGCGTTGCCGATCGAGGTCACGACCCGCGCCGCAATCACCAAAGCGAAGGTTGGGGCGAGACCAGTGAGCGCGCTTCCGAAGCCGAAAAGCGCCATGCCGCCGGCGAGCACGCGCCGACGTCCGAGCCGATCGCCCAAGTTGCCGAGCGGCAACAACAGCGCGGCCACGATGAGCGACTCGATAATCACAACCCAGCTGACGGTCGCCAAGGTGACGTCGAACTCGTCCGAGATCGATGTCAGGACGAGGAACGACATCGTCGACGCAAAGACGATCGTGATGTAGGTCAGCGCAATCGCACCAAAGGCACGCCAGCGCGCGTCGTGTTGCGTCACTTCCCCCGACGCTACTGCGCAGGCTCCGCCGCTCGTTGATGGTGCGGCAACGCTCCGGCGACGCCCGCTGAGTTCACCCGGAGCCGCTGAGCGTCAGACGCGAACAACGAGGGGACCCTGAGCGTCGATCATGGCCCGCCCGCCTGCTGCGCAGATGTCCATGTAGAGCGAGAGATCGAGCGCGAGCGAGGTAAGCGGTTGGATGAGGAACCACGTGATCTCTTTCGCATCGACGATGTTGTTCAGTAGATCGTCGTAGACAAAGCCGCCCACGTGCGGCGCAAGGTCATCAACCACATCGTGGCCTACTGACTGACGCCAGCCGCGGTAGCTGAGCGTCTCCGCCGCAGGCGGACTCGAATCCAATATGCGAAGAGGTCCCGTGGCCAGCGCAGCGAGCTCATCAAGTCCCGCGTCTCGGTACTGCACGGCTAGATGCTCGAACCACGGGGCCGAAGCCAGCCGAAGACTCTCGTCGTCGGCTGCGTTCGCGGAGAAGACCTCGTGGTAACGGCCCCATCGCGCCTCGAGTGCGGCGAGATGGTTCGGGAACACAGACAGGACGCGTTGAAGATCAGCCGGGCGATACCAACTCTCGCCGTGATGCACGACGAGTGAATAGGTCATCGTCGAATACTCATCGTCGTCCGGTACGAAATCACCACCGGCCAGCTGGTCCCAGAGAGCGAGGTCTGCAGCTTCATCCATTGTGGAAACCATAGGGCGTCATGAGTTGTGCGGGAATGGTGGCAACACGTTCGGATCAACACCCCAGCGGTCGAGAAGGCCGGGCAACGCATCGAGGTAGGCGTTCAGGTTCGGAGCGTTCTGAATGATGTTCTGAAGCTCGTTGTGGAAGGCCTTTGAGGCGCTGCTATTCCAGACACCGCTGGTTGGGTGCCGCCAGGGTTGGCCGACCCAGTCGCCCGTGTACGGAGTGCCGTCGGGAGCACGGGTCGGCGTCTTGGATCCACGGGTGTTGGCAGTTGGGGTAACGAACTCTCGAATCTGCTCCATCGTCAGACCCCAGTCCTTGAACTTCTGGACTTCGGCGCACATGCACCATTCGTGATTTCCACCCTCACGAATCGTGTCTTTGATCTTCTTGGCAAGCGTGCCGTCGTCCATGAGATAGGCGAGCTCTTCGGGCGTCAGCTTGTTGAACCAGTCAGCAAACGGCGGCGTGCCAGTGTCCGTGGGAATCTTTCCGTCCGGCAAGAGCTCTTCGAACGAGCGACCGCTGTAGCCCTCAGGCGGCTCATGGCCGCAGTTGTGGACGAGGATCGGCGTGTCACCAGCCAGGACGGTGAAGTTGTGGTTGTCGAGGACCGTGAGTTCCCAGACCGTCCATGGGTGGGCCGGGCCGACCGTGACGTGGTCGAGGGTGACGGGGCCGTCGGGGGAGAGGACCGAGGCACCCGAACGAAGATGCTGGAGTTCGATCCACTCACCGGTGTCGGGCGCATAGAAGCGGTGATCGTGGGTGGCGGTGACGGTTGAGCCGTCCGCAAGGGTTGCCGTGGCGGGCGGGCCACGGTCGTCGTAGCTCCACTGGTCGAGCACCAGCTTCGGCTCCCACACCGACGTGTCGACGTTGTACGAGAGGACAGAGTCGCCCGGGCGGATCTGCTCGATCGGCAGCAAGCTGCCGTCATCCATCACAACCTGGGTACCGGCCGGGAACGACGAGTTCCGGGTCGGGCACGTCGGGGCGTCGTTGTCTGGGTTCTCGTTGTCCGGATTGTCGTTGTCCGGGTTGTCCGGGTCGGCGTCTGGATTGTCG
>CALDGN010000389.1 GCA_937942965.1 uncultured Acidimicrobiales bacterium
GTGACATCGAAGTCGGTGATCGCGCCCTTGCGCAGCGGGCGCACGGCAACGATGTATTGCGGCGTGCGGCCGATCATTTCCCAGGCCTGATGGCCCATGGCGAGTACTTCGCCGTTGTTCTGGTTGAGCGCGATTACAGACGGCTCGTTGAGAACGATGCCTTTTCCCTTGGCGTAGACGAGGGTGTTCGCCGTACCGAGGTCGATCGCGAGGTCGCGTGCCAGAACTAGCTCCGGACGCTCCGGTCATCGACGCCCGACTGCCAACCCGTTTGGCGCTGATCGCGCAACATGGGGGCGACAGCTCGGAGGTCGTCCGGTACGCGCTGGAGTCCGAAGTCGGATCCCTGGCGCCACCGGTTGCCAAGCCAAAGCGCCGTTGAACCAATCACGAAGACGGCCACGGGGATGGCAAGAAAGACGAGGGGTGACATGTGCGAGGGAGCCTCAGTTGTCCGCGGACGGGGCGTCAGGGACTGTAACGGAACCATCGGGGCCCACCGACACTTCTGCAAGATCCTCGACTTCGAGGATGTGCTGTGCCTCGAGGCCCCAGCTCTCGCCTTGCTCCCAACGCTCGCGCTTCCAGATGGGAATTGTGGCCTTGAGCGCGTCGATGCAGAAGCGGGCTGCGGCAAACGCTTCGGGACGATGCGGCGACGAAGCGACGACAACAACGGCGCTATCGCCGACGACGAGTTCGCCGACCCGGTGGATCATGACGAGGCGTCCGACGGCCGGCCAGCGACGGCGAGCTTCGGCGGCGAGTGCGGCAAGGCGCGGGGCAACTTGGGCTTCGTAGGCCTCGTACTCGAGGCGATCGACGGCCTCGCGGTCGCCGCTGTGATCGCGAGCGACCCCGGAGAACAGCACGACGGCGCCGCAGTCCGGGCGATGTGCCCAATCGAGCGCAGCTTCGACGGGAAGCGGTTGATCGGAGATTCCGACCCAGTCGTCGCCTGATGCGGGTTCTTGCACAACAGCATCGTATTCGGTCGAACGACGGGGCCTCGTGCCAAGCCGGATCAGGCCGCGATCAAGAATGCAAGGACCACCAGTAGTGTCTCTGGCCGTGACCGGGTTTGACGATGATGAGGACGGGCCGGACGAGTTCCGTCCCGTGCCGCATCCCGACGATCGTCTGTGGCGCCACCCGTCTGAGATCGCAGCAGAGATGGCAGCTCGCGCCGCGGCCGACTCGGCAGCCGTTCCCGCTGAACCCGCACTCGCGCCCGCAACGCTCGAAGTTCCCTCGGTCGGCCCCCTCGTGGCCGCCGAACGCTCCCGGCAGCGACTGCACCGGGGCCTCTTCGTCACTGCGATCGCGGTTGCAGTCGGCGCATCGGCTCTCGCCGCCGGTGTCCTCACCGCCCGCTCGGGCGACGAAGGCGCCTCGCAGTTCGATCTGCTCGGGTCCGACCAGACGATCGCCGTCTCCGTCTCGACCGAGGACGATGGCGCCGACGGCTCGGCGATCGACAGCGCAAGCGGCGATCGCAGCACCCGCGGTGCGGTAAGCCCGGTCGCGGCGATCACCGACGGGCGCGATAACAACGAACTCGCCGACCGTCTGCACGCCACACTCGCACCGTCACTCCCCCGAGTCCAGGCCGCAACCGCCCAGGGCATGCGCGAGGGCAGCGGACTGTTCGTCTCGGACAGTGGGCTGATCGTTACCAGCGCGGGCCTTGTGGCCGACTCGGACTACTTGCTCGCCTGGACCGACGACGGTCGTCGCTGGCACGCCGATCTCGTCGCCGTCGACTGGTTCAGCGACGTCGCCATCCTGCAAGTCGAAGCCGCCTCGACGCCCGCAGACTTCGCCGACGACGCCGAGCTTTGGTCCGGCCAGTTCGCGCTCGCCATTGACCACGAAGGTCGCTCGATGCAGCTCGGCGAGGTCGCCTCGGTTTCTGCGAGCGCTCCGTGGACCGAGCCGGGTGACCAATCGAGCCGGGTGAGCATCGGTGCTCCCGCACTGCCTGGTTCCGCGGTTGTCGACGACGCCGGTCGAGTCATCGGCATGGTCAACCAGTCGCCCAATAGCGCAACCGGCCTCCACGCAACCCCCGCTTGGATGGTCGAGCGGGTCATCGCTGAGCTGCTCGCTGACGGTGTCGCTGATCATCCGTGGCTCGGGATCCAAGCCCAGCTCGACGCCAGTGGCACCCAGGCCCGAGTCGTCGCCGTGGTCGACGGCTCCCCTGCCGACCTGGCTGGACTGCGCGCTGGTGACCTCGTCGACTCGATCGATGGCGAGTCCATCGGTGCGTCCATGTCGCTCTGGACGCTCGTGCAGATGCATCAGCCCGGCGACCGCATTGCGCTTGCGGTCACCCGCAACGGCGAACGTCGTCTCGTGTGGGCGACGCTCAAGCCGCTCGACGGCTAGATCCTCTGCCGTCACCACCCACGGGTAGATCGACTCAGCCCGTTGAGCCCTCTGGCTCAATTTTGAGAGCAGAACGCCGATGGCTCTGCCGTGGCGAACGCACCCGATCCTGCACCGAACCTTGCAGCGATTGATGCCGCGGTGCCTGCCGGACTGCTGCGGCTCGCCCAGTCGCTGAACACGGCCCTCGACCAGGACGACATCTTCGCTGCGGTGCATCAGGAACTCGCCAGCATCGTCGCGGCCGACGGAGCGCTAGTGGCCATCGCCGAGGACGACCCTTCGTGGGTTCAGACGCTGGCAGTCGATCACAACTATCGGTCCGGCGGCGTCGAGCGCATGGAGCTACCGCCTGAAGGGCTCATCGCCGCCACGATGGAACGCCGCTCGACGATGGCGTTGCACGAGTGCGATGACGACCCGCTCGGCGCAGTCCTGGCCGTCATCGGGATGCACAGCGCATGCTGCATTCCGCTCACCCATGACGACAATGTCTACGGCTACTTCCTTGCGACCTCAAAGACCCCCGAGTGGTTCGACGAAGAGCGCCAAACGCGACTCGAACAGGCCGCGTCGCTCATGGCAGGCGCCATCGACCGAGTCCGCCTCGTGCAGACGGCGAGGGCTCGGGTGCGTGAGATCGAGCACCTTCACCGCATCGCGGAACGGCTCGGACGTGTCGCCCCGTTTCAAGAACTTCTCGCCGACGTCAGCGGCCCGATTAGTGAGCTGCTGTTCGCAGGCATGTTGCGCATCGGGCTCACCGGTGAAACCAGCAACGACTTCCATCTCGTCTACGACTGGTCGGTGGAGCAACGACGCCCGTACACCGACGTCACCGTGCACCTGTCCGACCTGCACCCGGTTGTGCAGGTCATCCGAAGCGGTGAGCCGCTGACGATCCCGTTTGCGTCAACGACTGGCGACCAGTCCGGCGAGCTTGGCTGGCTTGCAGGGCGCGGCGCCGATCACATCACCGTCCATCCGCTGAATGCCCGCGACCGCACCGTCGGCGTGGTCATGATCGGCACGCACCGGGGCGCTCGGCCGTTCACCGCACCTCAGGTGGATCTTGCCGCGACCGTCTCTCGAATGATGGCCCAATGCATCGATAACGCCCAGCTGTTCGCGGCTCAAGAAGCTTCGGTCGCTGCGGCCAACGAAGCCAGCCGAGCTAAGAGCGAGTTCGTCGCCAACATGAGTCACGAGCTCCGCACGCCGATGAACGGTGTGATCGGCATGACCTCGTTGCTGCAGCAGACGGTGCTCGATGCCGAGCAAACCGAGTTCGTCAGCACGATCCGTTCGAGCGGCGATGCGCTGCTTTCGGTGATCAACGAGATCCTCGACTTCTCCAAGATCGAGGCCGGCAAGCTCGAGCTCGAAGACTGCGACTTCGACCTGATCGGTTGCATCGAAGAATCACTTGACGTCGTCGCGCCGATGACCACCGCCAAGCGTCTCGAACTCGCCTATTCGATCGACGGGCCGATCCCCACGCGACTGGTCGGCGATGTCACCCGACTCCGGCAGATCCTCAATAACTTGCTCGGCAACGCGACCAAGTTCACCGAAGACGGCGAGATCATCGTCGCCGCGATCGGGACCGTCACCGACGAGAAGATGCCGAACGGGTTGCCCCGGGTGGATGTTCGGGTGAGCGTCCGCGACAGCGGTATCGGCATCCCCGAAGACCGCCTCGACTCGCTGTTCGAATCGTTCACACAGGTCGATGCGTCGACCACCCGCAAGTACGGCGGCACCGGCCTCGGCCTCACGATCAGCCATCAGCTTGCCGACTTGATGGGCGGCGAGCTCACGGTCGAAAGCACCTTCGGTAACGGCTCGACGTTTCACATCGACGTGCCGTTTGGGCTTGCGCCGGATCAGTCGACACGCCGATGCGAGCAACCCAGCGCGACCCTCGACGGGCTCCGGGTTCTCGTGGTGGACGACAACGAGACGAATCGTCGGATCCTCGACAAACAACTCACCGCATGGGGCATGCAGCCGACGATCGCCGTCGACGGGTTCGATGCCCAACGCAAACTCGAAGCTGGTGCTGTCTTCGACCTCGCCGTGCTCGACCTCCAGATGCCAGGGATGGACGGCCGCGAGCTCGCTCGCTGGATACGCGACCACGAGCCGAACGCTGCGATTCCCATGGTCTTGTTGAGCTCGCTTGGTGTCCGTGAGCGTCATGCTGACGTTGGGCTCTTCAGTGAGCACTTGTTGAAGCCGATCAAGCCTCAGGCGCTGTTCGACGCACTCCAGCAGACACTCGGAGCGCCTCAGCCAAGTGCACCCAAAGCCGCGGCACCGACGTCGCCGGACCTTGGCGACGAGTTCCCGCTCCGCATCCTTCTGGTCGAGGACAACCTGGTGAACCAGAAGGTCGCCAGCCACATGCTGGCCAAACTCGGCTATGTCTGCGACGTCGCCGCCGATGGGCTCGAAGCCGTCGAGAGCGCGCAACGCCAGGACTACGACGTCGTCTTCATGGACATCCAGATGCCTCGGCTCGACGGGTTCGCGGCCACAGAACGGATTCGCGCTGAGCTACCGGCCGAACGACAACCGCACATCGTCGCCATGACCGCCAATGTGCTCGACGAAGACCGGCGTGCGTGCCTTGACGCAGGCATGGATGACTTCGTCGCCAAACCCGTGCGGCTCGAAGCGCTCGTCGAAGCGATCGAACGACTTTGCGATGCGTCGCCTGTCGGGGCGCGGGGCTAACCGGCGGCTCAGCTAGCGCCAGCGGCGGCTGAGCATGCGCACGCCGAGGCCGATCGCGCCCAGCCCCACCGACGCACCGCCGAGCGCGAGCTGTTGGCGCTGCTTGGCATTGATCATTGCCCACGGCCGGGCGTCGTAACCCTCGACATAGGCCTCGACGTTTGAGTACGACGGCTCCCAACCCAGGTCGCGCAACCGGTCGTTAGCGACAACCCACGGGTCGGTCGCGTACGGCATGATCCCCGGCGGGATCGCGACGATGCCCTTGTCCCAGCTGAAGCGGACGATCTCGTCGGCGAGGGCTGCGGGGATGCGAAGACGAGGAGCGCGACCCGACAAGGTGCGGACTTCGTCGGCGCGAACCCATCCGTCAGGGGCGACGTTGAACACGCCATCGGCGGACTTCTGCACCGTGAGGACGACCGCGTCTGCGAGATCATCGAGGTGGAGGAACTGCAGGTCAGGGTCGCTGTCGCTGCTCAGCGCTGCGGCGAGCTGCAGACTGCGAGCGACCCAGCTGCTTCCGCCCTTGGCGACGGCGGTCGATGGCCGCAGCACGACGAGCTTGCCGCCCGTTGCGCCTTGCCAGTCGCGACCCAGTCGTTCGATCGTGACCTTGCTCTCGGCAAAGGCAAGCGATCCTGGCTGCACCGGTGCGTGCTCGGTCAACGGGATCGGATTCTCGGCGCGGGCGCCGTAAACCATCGCGCTCGACAGCAAGACACACTGGCCAACCTCGGCCCGAGCGGCCCCCTCGAAGACCAGGCGGGCTGCTCGTGTGTCATGGCTCGATGCGTCGACGAACTCGTTCCGCCCATACGCAGACGCCAGGTGAACCAGCGCATCGGCGCCGTCGAAGATCGCATCGAGGTCGAGCGAGCGAACATCGCCGAGGTGATGCCCAGCGAAGCCCTCGACCGGTTTGCCGACGCGATCGATGCCGACGACCTGGCATGACTCGTCGTCCATCAGGCGTTGCGCGACCCGAGATCCCACGGACCCTGCGACTCCAGTCACGACTACACGCATCGAGGCTCCTCGACCTAGGACAACCCGGACCGCCGAACGATCGCGGGGACGCAAGCGTACGATGCGTTTGATGAGTGACGACAGCGGCAACGGCGGCAATCCGTTCGGCGGCTTCCCGTTCGGCAATCTCGGCGACCTCTCGGGCCTGTTCGGCGGCGCCGGTGGCGACCCCTGGGCGAGCGCCCGTCAGATCGCGGCTTCGGTCGCTTCGGGCGGCGAAACCGAGGCGAATGTTGACCCGGCTGAGCGCATCGCGTTCGAGCAGTTGGCGCGTGTCGCCGAGCTGCAGGTCGCAGCTGCAACCGGGCTTCCCGTGGCCGAAGGAACGCCCCCTCTGATCCGTCCTGCGACCCGTCACGAGTGGGCCCAGGCCACGCTTGACGCTTGGCGGCCGCTGCTCGAAGCAATGGGCGAATCGTTGACCCAGGGCATGTCGGCCGACACCGACGCACTCGCCGAGCAAGGCATGGACCCCGCCGCGCTCGGACTCGGCGCTGACTTCATGGCCCAGATCATGAAGATGATGGGCCCAATGATGCTGTCGATGACGGCCGGCTCGATGGTCGGCCATCTCGCTCGCACCAACCTCGGCTCCTACGACCTGCCGCTCCCCCGTCCTGAGACACGCGAACTGCTCGTGGTCCACGCCAACATCGAGGCCTTCACCGACGAATGGTCCGTGCCGACCGACGACATGCGGCTCTGGATCTGCCTGCACGAGTACCTGCACCACACGGTGCTGCGCCTGCCGCACGTCCGCGATCGCATCGACGAGCTGACCCGCAACTACGTGGCGGCCTTCGAATCGAATCCGTCTGCGTTGACCGATCAGCTGGGCGGCGGCTTCGACCTGAACAACCCCGAATCGATGGGTTCGCTCGAGAACCTGATGGGCGACCCCGAGGCGCTCATGGGCGTCGTCCAGAGCGACCGTCAGCGAGCGATGCTCCCCGAGATCTCTGCCGTCATGGCTGCGATCGTCGGCTGGGTCGATCACATGATGGACCGCATCGGCGGCCAGCTCATCGGCAGCTACCAGATGCTCTCCGAAGCCCTCCGTCGCCGACGGGTGACCGCCGATCCGACCGACCGCTTTCTGGAGCGCATGATCGGTCTCGAGCTCGACCAGGCGTGTTACGACCGAGGCCGCGAGTTCGTCGACGGCGTCGTGGCCCGTGCCGGCGAAGACGCGCTGGTCAACCTGTGGTCGGCCGGCGAGAACCTGCCGACACCGAACGACATCGTTGCGCCCGGCCTGTGGCTCGCCCGCATCGGCGTCGAGGCCACCGAGCTTGACCTCGGCGACCTTGGCGACTTCGACCTCGGATCGCTGGACAGCACCGAAGAGGAATAACCCTCACCCCCGCACCCGGTGAGCGCGAGTTTCGCCGCGAATGTCGCCGACGGGGTCGCAGCCAAAACGTTGCACTGCGAGAAGTGTCAGACCTGGGGCGTGCCGAACGGCGGTGTCGGCTCGCCGTCGGGATACGGATCGGCCGACGAATCAGCCGAGTGACCGTCAAGCCATTGCGGCGGCAGCATCGGATCGTGCGCCGGCTCATCGTCAAACACTGCCGACGCCCAGTCGGGCGGTTCGACCGGGCGATCAGAGAATGCCTGGGCGTACGGGTCTGCAGCCGCTGCGTCGCCTTGGGCGGGCGCCGCTTGGTGCGGGGCAACCTGCGCTTGGCCCGAGGCCGGAGGTGGTGGCATCGCCGGAGCGGTCGGAGGAGCAGATGGCGCTGCCTGCGGAGCACTTGGTGGCGGGCCTACTGGCGGCGGTCCAGATGGGGCGACGGGAACGGCTTGCACCTCGGTCGTTGGCGGCGCCCGGTACACCTCGCGTTCGGGCACGGCTTGGCCAGCCGCCCCATCATCGTCAGGGCCGCCACCGGGGCGGCGTTCGAACAGCCGCGACCACGGTGATGGTTGACCGGTGCGCATGGCTCGGGAACCAACCAGGTACAGGCCGCCGGCGACGAGTGCAGCCAAGGCCACGATGAAGCTTCCGGCTCGCACCGGAATGATGACGGTCGGCGCCACAGCGATGACCGAGCCGATGACCGACGCGATCTGAAAACGGGTCTCGAAGCGACCGAACGCGGCGCCGTGGTTAGCGCCGGGCGCGTCTCGTTGCACGAGCGAGTCGAAGGCGAGCTTGGCGCTCGCAGGCGCGGCACCGACGATCAAGGCGAGCAGCACAGCGCCGCTCAGGCCACCGGCCCAGGTCGCGGCGATCGCCGAGAACAGGATCGCTCCGATGGCGCCGATGATCATGTACTCCTCAGAGACGCGCTCACGCAGCCGAGGCGCGAGCACGTTGCCCAGGAAGATCCCGAGACCGATCGACGCGAGCACGAAACCGAGCTTCCAAGCGGGTTGGCTGTCGTCTCCTTCGATCGAGAAGCCGAGTGCCGCTCGAACGGCCAAGCCAGCGGCCTTGCCGATGCCGTCGGTGTCGATGTCGTTGTTGCCGTAGGCGAACACCATCAGCCAGAACACGAAACCGGTGATGCCACGCAGCACCGACATGGCCGATGCGGCGAGCCGGACACCAGCCGACTTGAGATCGGTTTCGTCTTCGGAGACATCGGGGTCATCGACCACGACACGGGGAAGTCGGGTCGCGGCGGCGACGCCAAGCGAGTAAATCAAGAAGCCGTAGACAACCGTCGGAGCCGAGCCCCAGATGGCTTGCAGCCCAAGCGCGGGCGCGGCGCCAACGCCACCGGCGACGGTGCCCAGCACTGCGAGGCGGGCATTCTTGTCGACGAGTTCATCCTCGCTGTTCACGGTCGTCGGCACGGTCGCGGCTTTGGCGACCGAATACGTCTTGCCCATAACGAGCTGGGTGAAGGCGAGCGGGAACAGCCAGAACGTCTCGATGTTGCGTACGAGCAGGATCATGATCACCGCCCGAGCTGCGAGCGTGAGGATGATCATCAGACGGCGGCCGCCCTGCATGCGGTCGAGCGCCGGTCCGATGAATGGCCCAACGAGCGCGAACGGTGCCAGCGTCAGCAGCAGGTACAGCAAGATGCGCCCGCGGGCGGCATCGGTGTCGAGCGCGAAGATCGAGCCGACGAGGGCGACGGCATAGGTTGCGTCGCCGATGGCATGAAAGGCGTGGGTTCGGGCGAGCCGAACGAACGACGTCACGACGGGTGAACCGTCGAGGTTGAGCCGACTGTTCAGCTTGCCCGGGCCGCCGCTGCTGGCTGCTTCCGGGGGAAGGTTCCCGGGCGGTGCGGCAGGCGCGTTGTTCGATGAGCGGTTGCCGAAGCCGCGACGTCGCGGCGGCTTGGAGAGGGGCTGCCAACCCGACGCTTGGCCACTCCCCGGGCCCCCGTGCTCACTCACGCCCAGAATCTACCCCTCCCAGCCCACCTGCTCGAACCGCCCACAGACGCACCGTTTGCCAGGACCGCAGAACTGCTGACACGTCGCAGCGTTTCGAGCGCAGCGGAACACCGAATGCCAGGAGGACCGCCGAGGCGGAAGGTTGACACCAGCGTTTCGACCGCAGCGAGAAACGCGGACTACTCCTACTCGGAGTCAGTGAACTTGTAGCCGAGGCCGCGGATGGTGACGATGCTGGTTGGCTTCGATGGGTCGGTCTCGACCTTGTTCCGCAGCCGCTTGATGTGCACATCGAGGGTCTTCGTATCGCCCACGTAGTCCTCGCCCCAGACCTGATCGATGAGCTGGTCCCGGGTGAGCACACGCCCGGCGTTCGAGGCGAGCGCGACGAGCAGGTCGAACTCTTTCAACGGCATGTCGATCTTGCTAGAGCGGATCGTGACCTCGTGGCGATCGAGATCGATGTGCACATCGCCGACCTGAATCGGCTGATCGCTCTCGCCTGACGAGTCCTGCTCGGAGGGCTGTTGGCCGCTGAGCATCTCCGCCCGGCGCAGCACCGACCGCATCCGAGCGACGAGCTCTCGGAATCGATACGGCTTCGTGACGTAGTCGTCGGCACCGACCTCGAGCCCGACGACCGCATCGATCTCTTCGCCCTTGGCCGTCACCATGATGATCGGCACGTCGCTCGTCGCTCGGATCTCGCGGCACACATCGATGCCCGAGAGCCGAGGCAGCATGACGTCGAGCAAGATGATGTCGGGCTCAGAAGCGGCGAAACGCTCGAGCGCCTCTCGGCCATCGCGAGCGACGTCGATTGCGAATCCTTCGCGGCCGAGCCCCACGCGCAGCGCCTCGAGAAACGAGGCCTCGTCTTCGACGATCAGAACCTTGAGCGGCTTGGCGTCCGAACTCACCACGTCAGCTTTCCACCGTTGCCTGCGTTTCGCTCACGATCCCTACTTCGGATCCTCGGCCAGCGGTACCGAGATCGTGAAGGTTGACCCGTCGCCTTCGAACGACTCGACATCGACCGAGCCGCCGTGATTGAGCGCGACGTGCCGCACAATCGACAAGCCGATGCCCGTGCCGCCCGTTTCGCTGTCGCGCGATCGGTCGACTCGGTAGAAGCGTTCGAAGATCCGGTCGAGGTCTCGCTGCGGGATCCCCCGGCCAGTGTCTTGCACCTTGATCACAACCTGGCGAGATCCACCTGGCTCGCCGCCGAGCCCAGCCCGCACCGTCACCCGGTCACCGGGATCGCTGTACTTGATGGCGTTCTCGACCAGGTTCACGACCGCCGACAGCAGCTGGTCGGCGTTGCCCCGCATGGCAAGCGTCTCCGATCCGAGCACGGTCGTCACGGTCACGGACTTCGACTCCGCTGCAACCCGGGTGCGAGCCACCGCATCGTCAAGCAGGCGCTGCACGACAACAGCGTCGTCGTAGCTCTGCGTGTTCGATTCGATGCGGCTGAGCTCGAGCAGGCCGTCGATCGTGTCGGACATGCGCCCGGTCTCGATCACCAAGCGTTCAGTGAGCGTCGAGCGCGTCTCGCCGTCGTCTTCGTCGGCGAGCATCTCGCTGAGCAAGCTGATTGCCCCGATCGGGGTGCGCAACTCGTGGCTCAGATTGGCGACGAAGTCACGCCGCGTGCTGTCGATGCGACGACTGTCGGTGACATCGTCGAAGACGACCAACGAGCCATCGACCCCGCCGTGACCGCGGATCGGAGCCGCTTGCAGCAACAAGGTGCGCGGCGGAGGTCCCGATACTTCGAGTTCGCGTTCGGCCGACTTTCCCTGCAGCGCGGCCGCGGCCAGTTCGTCACAGGCCGCTTCGACCAGCGTCTGGACATGGCTCTGTGCCGACATCTCTCCGGCGACCTGATTGCGCACGATCACGGTGCCTGCGCCGTCGGTGATCACGACGCCAGAAGCCAAACCGTCGAGGGCCAGGTCAAGCAGCCGCGCACGCGTTTCGGCGCCATCGGCGCGCCTCGAAGCCTCGTCGAGAAGGCGACGGTGCTCCTCGACCGGGTGAGCTCCCGCCCGCGCACCGATCGCTGAAGCGATCGCGTCACTGGTTGTGCGGCGAGTCCAAGCAGCCGTCGCCGCGGCAACCACCACCGCCGTCACTGCGATGGCGACGAGCACCGTCACGTCGACTGCGCCATTGGGCTAGGCCGAGGCCTCGACCACAGCTTCGATCAGGTCGGAACAGTCGACGGTCGACACCCCGATCAACGAGCTGACGGCGGCGTAGCCCTGCTCGACCAACCCGGCGTCGGTGTCGGCGGGAACCTCGGTGTCGCTCTCGCGGTACACCCGGGTGATCACGCCACCCTCGATCGACTCGATGTACGAGCGCCAGCGGAACGACTCCGCGAGCGACGCGGAGCGCAGACCCTTGACCTCGGAGAAGTCACAACACGGCGTGTTCAAGCTGACGAGCTGATGACCCGACGCCTGTTGCTCGGCGAGCACCTGGATCGCGACACGAGCAGCCGTGTCGTAACGGATCTCGGCCTCTTCGATGGGCTTGGCGGGATCGATGTTGAAGCCGGCGCTCACGGCAAGGGCGGGCACGCCGAAGCGGGCGGCGGTCAGCGCGGCATTGACGGTTCCGGAGTGCACGACCGCGGGGCCCACGTTGAGGCCGAAGTTGATGCCCGATGCAACCAGCTCGGGCATGGGACCGAACGCTTCGCGCATCGCAATGAGTGCACACAGCGCCGGTGGTCCGTCGAGGGCGTACGCCTCGACGTCGGGCGCCTCTTCGAGCACTCGCCGTTCGTAGCGCAGCTCGGACTGGTCGTGGCTCGGGTCGGCGACGCCGAGGCTAAGCAGCGACCCGGCTGCTCCTGAGTAGTCGCGGTTCGGTGCGACGACGATTGGTTCGTATCCGTGCTCGACCAGTGCGGCCGTGAGCACCCGGAGGCCTTTGGCATCGATCCCGTCATCGTTGGTGACCAGGACGCGTGTTGCCATGTGGTTATTCGTCTTCCGTGTTTGCGGTTGCTCGCGCGGCGCCGACATCTTCGGGTCGCCAGCCCTCGACAATAAAGCGCACCCACTCGCCGATGTTTACGGCGTGATCGCCGACCCGCTCGTAGAAGCGTCCGATGAGTGCCATCTGGACCGATGTCTGCGGGTCCCGTTCGTGCGAACGGTGGTCGGTCAGCACCGACGTCACGAGCTCGTTGGCGTAGTCGTCGAGGCGATCGTCGATGTCGTCGAGTGCCGCGCCGAGCGCAACGTCGCGAGAGTCATAGGCTTCGCCGGCCAAGCGGAACATGCGCTGGGCTTCTTCGCTCATCTTCGTGATGAGGCCGCGAATATGCGGCTCGTAGTCGGTGCCGAACATGCGGCGAGTGGCCTTGGCGATGTTGACCACCAGGTCGCCCGAGCGTTCGATTTCCGGATTCAGACGAATGGCGGCGACGATCTCGCGCAAGTCGGTCGCCATCGGGTTCTGGAGCGCCAACAGCTGCATGCAGCGAGTGTCGAGATCGATCGAGATCGCGTCGAGCTGATCGTCATCGGCGATGAGCCGGCTGGCGGCCGCCAGATCGTTGTTGAGGAACGCATCGGTGGCGCGAGGAATCATCTCGGTCACCGTGGCGCACATGCGCACGACCTCGAGACGCATTGCGTCGAGGTCCTCGTGGAAGCTGGAACGAAGGATTTCGGTCATGGTGACTCGCGGTCTCAGCCGAAGCGGCCGGTGATGTAGTTCTCGGTCCGCTCGTCGGCGGGCTGCGAGAAAATCGTGGTCGTCTGGTCGTACTCAACCAACAAGCCGGTGCGCTGATCGGTGTTCGGGTCGAGCTCAGCAGTGAAGAACGCTGTGCGGTCGCTCACGCGCGCGGCCTGTTGCATGTTGTGGGTCACGATCACGATCGTGTAATCCTGCTTCATCTCGAGCATGAGCTCTTCGATGCGGCCGGTGGCGATCGGGTCGAGGGCCGAACACGGTTCGTCCATAAGGAGCACGTCGGGGTTCACCGCCGTCGCTCGGGCGATACACAGACGCTGCTGCTGACCGCCGGACAAGCCGAGCGCTGACGTCTTGAGTCGGTCTTTGACTTCTTCCCAGAGGCCAGCGCCGCGAAGCGAACGCTCGACGATGTCGTCCATGTTTTCGTTGGTTCCCGCGATGCGGGGGCCAAATGCGATGTTGTCGTAGATCGACTTCGGGAACGGGTTCGGCTTCTGGAAAACCATGCCAATGCGGCGACGCACGGCGACCGGGTCGACGTCTTCATGATAGAGATCGACACCGTGATACTCGAGCGTGCCGGTCATCCGGGCACCCTCGATGAGGTCATTCATGCGGTTGAAGGTGCGAAGCATTGTGGACTTGCCACAACCGGATGGGCCGATGAAGGCGGTGATCTCGTTGTCGTTGATCGTGAGATCAACGTTCGTCACGGCACGGAAGTCGCTGTAGTAAACCGAAACGTCGCTGACCTCGAACACGCTCGACCCGGTTGCGCCTGCGGCACCAGGGTTCGCGGCGGACGCCGAGTCCTTGGAAGAAGGATCATCGGATGATGCATTGTCAACTGCTGGGGTGTCGGGCACGGGGTTCCTTGCCTCGGGGCGCACCGAAGCGCCAGCGTCTATCGAACTCATCGCAAGCCTACTTTCTGAGTTTCTGATCAAGCCGGGCTCGCATCCAGATCGCAACCGAGTTCAGGGCGACGACCACGAGGAGAATCGCAACTGAGGCCCCCGCAGCATGTGCGCCCCAGGTCTGAGCTGGCTGCTTGGTGAAGGCAAAGATCTGCATCGGCAGGGCGGTGAAGAAGCTCTGCGTCTGCTCGAGGAACGACAGCGTGCCGGTCTGGAAGAAGCCGCTCACAGCACCAACGACCAGGATCGGAGCTGCTTCGCCAACGGCACGGGCAACCGACAACACAGTGCCGGTCAAGATGCCGGGAGCAGCCGACGGCAGAACCACCGAACGAATGACCTCCCACTGGGTAGCGCCAATGCCGTAGCCAGCCTGGCGCAGTTCGCTCGGGACGGCTCGGATGGCTTCTTGAGTTGTGATGATCACCACTGGCAGAACCAGACATGCCAGCGTGAGGCCACCGGAGATGACGGAACGCCCACCGGTAATGCCGCCGAGGTTTTGCACGAAGATTGCCAAGCCGAGCAGGCCGTAGACGATCGACGGCACACCAGCCAGGTTGCGCACGAGGACCTGCACGAGGCGCGAGAAGCGGGAATCGCCGGCGTATTCCTCGAGGTAGATCGCTCCCCCGATACCGACGGGAAAGGCCACGAGCGATGAGATCGCCGCCAGCATCACGCTTCCCTTGATGCCCTGGAAGACGCCAGCTTCGTCGGGGTTCTGCGACGTGTTCGAGAACAGGAAGTCGAGCGGACGGTCGGACAAGATCGGCCACGAGCGCGTCAGGGCTGTCAGGATCATCGCAAGCAGCGATGCGAACGCTACGAGCAACGCCAGCATGAGCAAGCCACGGAAGATCTGGCCGCTCGTATCAGCCGAGCGACGCAGCCGCAGCTGGTCGCGCAGTTCAGTCGTAATCGCAACCATCAGTAGGCCTCGCGGAATCGGCGGACGATTGCATCGGAGAAGACGTTGAGGATCAGGGTGATCAGGAACAACATCGCCCCAAGGAAGTAGAGGCTCTGGAACGCAATTCCGGAGCCCGCAACCTGGTCGGTACCTGCCCCCAGACTCGCCATAGCAGCAGTGATCGTCTGGCCGTCTTCGGTCGGGTTCAGCTCGAACAGGGTGCCGCCCGAGCCACCGGCAGCGATTGCAACGACCATGGTCTCGCCGATCGCACGAGAGATCCCGACAATGAAGGCAGCGGAGATACCGGACAGCGCCGCAGGAAACACAACCCGCAACGCAACGGTGATCTTGCGGCTTCCCAGGCCGTACGCCGCCTGACGCAGCTCCATCGGAACAGCCCGGAGTGCGTCCTCGGAGATCGAGGCGACGAGCGGAATGGTCAAAATGCCGACGCCGATGCCGGCCGCCAGCACCGAGAAGCTCCCGATGTCATCGAAAAACAGCGTCAGCACGCTGGGGCTAATGAAGAAGATGGCGAACATGCCAATCACCACGGACGGGACCGAGGCAAGCGTCTCGATGACCGGCTTGACGATGCGGCGCACCTTGGGCTTGGCGTACTCGCTGAGATAGATCGCGGCGCCGAGTCCAACCGGACCGGCAATCACCATTGCGATGCCAGTCACCCACAGAGTCCCGACGAGCAACGTGGGAATGTCATAGAAGTTGCGTCGTGGGAACCAGCCACGGCGATCGCCCTCGACGTTGAGCAAGCTCCAGCTGAAATCGTCGTCGGTGATGAAGGTGAAGGCTTCAGAAGCCACGACCCAGACGATGAGCAGGCTGACGATGATGGCGCCCCATCCAGCGAATTGCAGCATCCGAGCGGCTCGCTGGTTTTGGCGCTGCCGTAGGCCGTCGACGCGCAGGTCGCTCAGGCGCAGCGGACCGGTCGACTCGGTGGCCTCGCTTCCGTAGCTCTCGACCATCGTTGTGCCAGCGATGAGATCCCATGGAGCGCGGCCTCGCTCCATGAACGCCACCGACGCTGCAGCCGCAGCGAACATTGCGATCCAAACGATCTGATTGTTCGCAAAGACAAGGATCGGCAGCGCGTAGAGGACTGTGCCTCGAGCGACGGTTCGCAGGACCATACGACCAAAGCTTGCAGCGACGTTCGACTCGTCGACGACGGCCAACTGCACGAACGCCGCTGACGGAGTCGTGCTCCGCCGGAACGCATTCAGGCTCCACAGCGCATAGATGACCAACCCGATCAACCAGTTCGACGGTCCGGGAAAACCGCCTGCATAGAACTCGACGATCGCCACCAGCATCGTGATGAAGCAATAGAGGGCAATTTCGAGGGCTGCATTCCAACCTCGTCGGCTGAGCGATGGTATTGCCATCGCGCCGGGGGCTGGAGCAGACCGCTTCAGTTCAACTTCGAGTTCGGGACTCAAGAGTGCTCCGGGACTTCAGTGGGACATGCTTCAGAGAAGCAGGGCAGACGTATCGACACCCGAGCCCACCGTACTGGCGGACCCGGGTGGTCGATCGCGTTCGTCGGTCAGTGACTGACCGGACTTACCACTGGATCCCAGTGGTGCGGTTCGCCCAGGTGTCTTGCACCTTGGCCTGGTCCTCGTCGGCGAGGTCGATGTAGCCCACTGCCGAGACCGAGGCAAGACCCTCGTCGCTCAGCATGTAGTCAACGAAGGCTTCAATCGCCGGGTCCGACTCGGCCATGCCTGCGTTCACGTAGGTGTACAGGAAGCGGGCGATCGGGAACTCAGCGGCGGCGATCGATTCAGGCGTCGGGGCAACGCACTCGCCGTCGGCTTGCTGGGCGACACTCACCAGCTTGGCGTCGCCAGCGGCAGCGGCTTCGCTTGCGAAGGCATACCCAACCCAGCCGAGGCTGTACTGGTTGCCCGAGATGCCTTCGATGATGATGTTGTCGTCAGGGCTCGAGTTGTAGTCCGGGCGAGTGTTCTCGAAGTACTCGCGAGCGTCGGTGTCCAGGCCGGTCTTGCCGTCAGCGACCCCGTGGATGACGATCTCGACGAACGAGTCGAAGGTGCCGGATTCTTCGCCGGGCGCATAGATGTCGAGGGGAGCGTCGGGGAGCTCGCCAGCGCTTGAGCCCATCTCAGCGAGAAGCGCATTGGCGTCAGACCAGTTATCGAAGCCAAGCGCATCGTCACTTGTGAGGGCATAGAGCTGATCGAAGCTCAAGCAGTCGATCGCATCGTTCTCGGCCGAGGTGATGACCGAGATGCCGTCGATCGCACGGCGGAGTTCGATGAACTCGATGCCGTTCGCCACGCACTCTTCAAGCTCGGAGTCCTTGTATTGGCGGCTGGCGTTACCGATCGGGATGTCGCCGGCACAGAACAGCTTGGCGCCATCGCCCGAACCGGGGCCCTCGACGGCGATCGCAACACCCGGGTTAGCGGCACCAAATTCTTCGGCTTGCTTGTTCACGATGGGGAACACCGTTGACGAACCTGATACGAGGAACTCGCCGGTCATGTTGCCATCGGCATCGACTGCGCCCGTTGTTGCGGCACCGGTATCGGAGCTTTCGGCATTGTCGCTGCTGTCGCTACCTGAACCACATGCGGTTGCGAGGAGCGCAACTGCAAGTACGAGAGCGAGCAAACGCCCCAGCATCGAACCTTCAGACTTCATCTTTTCTGTCCTCCACGGATCACACACGTTGGCGATGCCATTGCATCGGCCAATCGGAACCGTACGGACGCGATCCCAACGCTGCGGATCGCCATGGTTAACGGCAGGTAAACGTCGCTCGTCGCTGCGCTCCTCGCTTACCGAGTTGCTCGCTGGCGCTCACAACATCGAGATAGACGTCGCTCGCCGCTGCGCTCCCCGCTTACTGAGTTGCTCGCTCGCGCTCACAACATCGAGACCGGACAGATGGTGCCAGGCAGGTGGTCCAGGGCTAGAGGGGCGAGGTCGGGCCGGAGTTCGTGGGAACTGCAGCCGCAGCGGCCTCGCGGGCGATGCGCTTGCGGTCGGCCTTGATGTCCTTGGCGACAAGATGCGCTTCTACCAACAGTGCCTGATCGTGCACATAGGTCAGCAGGCTCATCGCCGACGATCGCTTCAGCCACGTGACGGCATCGACCTCGTCGTTCTTGGCGAACTCGCCCGAAACGGCCTCCATCAACCAGTACTTGACTCGCTTCGGGTTGCCGTTGGGCGTCTGGTAGCTGACCGGGCTCAGCTTGGTCAGCACATTGCAGACCAGGCCCGTCTCTTCCTTGACCTCGCGCAACGCAGCATCGCGATGCTTCTCGCCGGCATCGAGCTTGCCCTTCGGGAAGCTCCAATCGTCATACGAAGGCCGGTGCACCACGAGATAGCGCGGCTTGCCTTTGGACAGGTCAACGACGACACCGCCAGCCGCCTGGATCAAATTGCTCATCAGGTTCCTCGCGGTGCTCAGCCGTGGAGCTGAACGTGCATCTCCATGGTGCCAGACGGGTCAGGGGGAACCCAGGATCCATCGCCTCGCAGTGACCACGCCCGGCGATCGTCGGCGAGGTTCACGTCGATGATCTCGGTCAGGCGCTGCGAAGTCATGGGGTCAGAGACCGGCACCAACGCTTCGACACGTCGGTCAAGGTTCCGTCCCATCAAATCGGCAGAACCGATCAAGAGATGAGCAACGCCCTCGCCGTCACCGTTCGCAAAGCAATACGCACGGGCATGTTCCAGATACCGGCCCAGCACGCTGCGCACGGTGATCGTTTCGCTCAAACCCGCGACGCCAGGACGCAGACAGCACTGGCCGCGCACGATCAGCTCGATACGAACCCCATGCTGCGAAGCCGCGTAGAGCGCCTCGATCATCTCGGGATCGACAAGCGAGTTCATCTTGAAACGGATGTGACCCTTGGACCCGAACCGGGCCTCGTTCGCAATGAGTTCCAGTAGCCGCGGCCGCATGTCCGCCGGGGCGACGACCAGCTCGTTGTAGTCGACGGGCACGTGGAAACCGGTCAGGCTGTTGAACAGTGCGCTCAGGTCCTCGCCGTACTCCTGGTCGCTCGTGAACAGACCGAAGTCGGTGTAGAGATGCGCGGTGCGGGAGTTGTAGTTGCCGGTGCCGAAGTGGCAGTAGCGGCGCAGCGTGTCGGCCTCTCGACGCACGACGAGGCAGGTCTTGGTGTGCACCTTGAGGGCGATGAAGCCATAGGCCACGTGCACGCCCGCCTGCTCCAGGCGGCGGGCCCATTCGATGTTGTTGGCCTCGTCGAAGCGAGCCTTGAGCTCCACAACGACGACGACCTGCTTGCCAGCTTCGGCGGCACGAATCAGGGCCTCGACGATCGTGCTGTCGCCCGAGGTGCGGTACAGCGTGAGCTTGATCGCCTGGACGTCGGGATCGTCGGCTGCGGCCGTAATGAACGCCAGCACTGACTCATCGAACGAGTCGTAGGGGTGATGGACGAAGACGTCACGCTCACGGAGCACCGCGAACAGGTCGCCCGGAGAGTCGACGCCAACGAACTCTTCGGGACGGCGAGGCGCATAACGCTCGAGGAAGAAGTCGCTCCGATCGCCGGCGAAGTCGTCGATGTCGCAGTACGTGCCCAGGTCGTGGACGCCGTCGATCGCGAAGAACGTTTCCTGGTCGCAGTCGAGCTCTTCAGCGAGGATCGAACGCATCTCGATCGAGGCATCGGCACTGAT
>CALDGN010000390.1 GCA_937942965.1 uncultured Acidimicrobiales bacterium
CACCAACGCCACCGACCGCGACATGGCCTTGCATCGCAGTAGGTCCAGCCATCGCGACAAACATCGGCGAATGCCGTCCTAGGTTCGTGGGTATCGGCAAAGATGAGGGCGCATGCGAGTAGTCGTAGTCGGTGCCGGCGAAGTCGGTACCCATGTGGCGCAGTTGTTGAGCCGAGAAGGCAGCGACGTCACGGTGATCGAATCCGACGCATCTCGCATTGCCCAGATCGACAAACTCCTCGACGTTTCTGTTGTGCACGGCTCGGCTACCGACCTCGAGGTCATGCGGACTGCCGGTGTCGGTGACTGCACGCTCCTCGTCGCGGCCACGTCCAACGACGAGGTCAACCTCGTCGCATCGCTCATCGCCAAGCTCGAAGGTGCCCGTCGCATCATCGTCCGCCTCGAACGGCCCGGCATCCGGTCCGAACGGGCCAAAGCGTTGCACGATGCGGTCGGAGCGACCCTGGTCATCGACCCAGATGAATCGGTCGCTCGCGAGATCCTCGACCTGCTGACGTATCCCGGTGCGGCCGAGATCGCTCGGCTGGCCGACAACGAGATCCTGATGGTCGGAGCGACACTGAGCGAAACCGCTCCGTTTACCGGCATGACGCTCTCCGAGATCGGTGCCGCAAACGAACCGGACTGGGACTTCATCCTCTGCACGATCACGCGTGGCGAGCGAACGATCGTGCCGCGCAAAGACTTCCGCCTCGAAGCTGGCGACAACGTGCGCGTCGTCTGCAAGACCCGGGCTCGCGGCAACGTGTTGCGCCAGCTCGGCCTCGAAACGGTCGAACACCATCGAATCATGATCCTCGGCGGTGGCCGCACCGGCGAGATCCTGGCCCGAGCGCTCGTCGCCAAAGACCACATCGTCTCGATCATCGATCGCGACCCAGTACGGGCCCGTGAGCTGGCCGACTCGCTCGACGGCGTGTTGGTGCTCGAAGGCGACATCACCGACGCGCAGTTGCTCGACGAAGAAGACGTCGGCAGCTACGACGCAGTCGTCGCGCTCACTGGCGAAGACGACGCAAACATCCTCGCCTGTCTCTTCGCCAAGAAGTCCGGCGCTCGCGAGACCATCGCCGTGTTGCACCGTCTCGAGCTGCGCCACTTGCTTCGCGACGCCGGTGTCGATGTCGCGATCTCGCCCCGGACCGCGAGCGCGAACGAGGTGCTCCGGGTTGTGCACGGCGGCGTGAGCGCCGTTGCGACCACGCTCGACGACGACATCGAGTTCTTCGAGATCGAGGTCGATCCGCTGTCCGAGGCCGCAGGCGCGTCGGTGCGAGAACTCGGCCTTCCCCGTGACACGTTGATCGCTGCGATCGTGCGCAACGGCAAGCCGAAGATCGGGCGCGCCGACGTGCGCTTCCAGAGCGGCGATCACGTGGTCTTCGTCGCCCATGGCAAAGACGTCGATCACCTCAGTCGGTTGTTCACGAACTCGTGACCGGCACCGGCGTCGCCGAAACATTCGTCGACGACGCAACAGGCGGCCCTGCCCGTCTCGGGGTCTACGGCGCTTCCATCGGCATCGCCTTCGGACTCAGCGGACTGGTTCTGTCGCTCGCGACCGGGTTCGCCATTGGCGACAACAACGCTGACGCCGCGATCATGTTCGTGTTCGCCATCCTCTGCCTTGGCATGGCAGCGCTGCAACGGCGGCGCCCGTTCGAAGCCCGATCGATGCGGCCGGTGCCCACCCTGACTGCTGGTGTCGTTGGCTACCTCGTCGTCGCTGCCATCTCAACGGTCGTGTACTTGGCGACCGGGACCGTCGATCGCATCGATGACGCGTTGTACGAATCGGTCACCGGCGTGGCCACCAGCTCGCTCACCTTGTTCGAGGACCCGCAGCAACTCAGCCGTGGCGTGCTGATTTGGCGTAGCGGCACGCAGTGGATCGGTGGCCTGGTAGCGCTCGCGCTTGCGATTGGGTTGCTTCCGTTCCTCGGTGGCTCTCGCGAACTCGCTGATCCTCGACGCCGGGGCGAACGCCGACTGGCGCTTGCTGACCGTCCGGTGCCAGCCCTGAAGCGGGTCGCGATCATGTACAGCGGCGTCACCGTCGTGGTGACAGCGGCGTTGTTCATGGTCGGCATGGGTCCGACCGACGCGGTCGCCCATGCTCTGTCGTCGGTCTCAACCGGTGGCTTCTCTACCCATGCCGATTCGATTGCGCACTTCGACAGCCGCGCCGTCGACATCGTGATGATCGTTGTCATGGCTGGCGCCGGCTTCTCGCTTGCGCTCGTGTGGATGCTGTACCGCGGCCAGTTCCGCGATACCCGACGTGTGTATGAGTTGCGGGTCTATGGCGCCGTGCTCGTCTTCGCCTCGACGTGGGTGTGGTGGCTCGTCGAGTCAGACGAGGGGAGCGGCGACCGCTTGCTCGACAGCGTGTTCACCGTGGTGTCGCTGTCGACGACGACCGGCCATCGGGTCGCCGAGTGGGGTTCGTGGCATCCGGGCGCGGAGATGATGCTGCTCTTCTTGCTCGTCGCAGGTGGCATGTCGGGCTCCGTCGCGGGCGGCTTGCGCTGGATTCGTCTGGTCGGTCTCGCCCAGTTCGTGTGGCGAGAGCTGCTCCGCCAGCTCCACCCTCGAGCGGTCCGTTCCGTCAAGGTCGGCAACTCGTCGATCAGCGAGGAATCGATCGATCGGTGGCATGCCCAACTGGTGCTCACGATGGTGATGGCCGGTACGGGCGCAGTTGCGCTTGCCTTCTTCGGAAGCGACATCACCGAGGCGCTGACCCTTGCCTTTAGCGCCGTGAGCACCACCGGTCCAGCGCTCGCCGAAGACGGCGGCACGCTCGTGCACGCCGCGACGCTCAGCCGGTCCGATCGCGCCGCGTTGATGCCGCTCGTACTCGCAGGGCGGGTGGCCATCACCCCGGCCCTTGTCGCTGTCTCGGTTCTCTACGTAGCCATCCGGAGTCGCTTCTCGGCCAACGCATTCCGTCGCGGTTTGCAAGCCCGGTCGTGACCATGCTGGCCCGCTTCCGCAGCACCGACGTCGCCGAGTCGTTCGACACGCCTCGCGTCCAGCGCCTGCGCAAGACCGCCCCGACGGTCCACGTCGTGGGACTGAGCTTGCTGTTCCTGATCCCCGGGCTGCTCGTGGCGCTCGCCATCGAGTGGGGCTCGCCGACCTCGCACGACGAACCTGCACTCCTGCTCGCCATCGGCCTCGCTGCGACCCTCGGACTTGCGTGCTGGCTGCCGACAGAACCTGGCGCGCAGCTCGCAACCTCGAGCGTTTTCTCGTCGGTTGCGTTCAGCTGGATCGCGTGCTCGATCGTCGGTGCCGTGCCCTATGCGGCGGGCTCGATGTTCGAATGGCGCCACTTCGACAGCGCCCTGTTCGAGGCAGTAAGCGGTTTCTCGGCGACCGGTTCGACGGTGCTCAGCGACATCGAAAGCAACGGCGCTGGCATCTTGATGTGGCGCCAGATCACCCAGTTCTACGGCGGCATGGGCATGGTTGTTCTGGCCGTCACCGTGCTTCCAGCGCTCGGCGTTGGCGGCCTGGCGCTCATGACGGCCGAGGCTCCCGGCACGAACAGCGACCGCCTCGCCCCTCGGGTGACCGAGACGGCCCGCACACTCTGGAAGATCTATCTCGGCATCACGTTGGTCGTCGCACTGCTGCTGTGGCTCATCCCCGGCCCCTCGCTCTACGACGCCGTTGCCCACGCGCTGACCACCTCTTCGACCGGCGGCTTCTCGACGTACAACTCATCGATCGGGCACTTCAACTCGTGGCTGGTCGAGGGCGTGATCGTCGCCGGGTTGTTCCTGTGCGGCATGAACTTTGCGCTGCACCACCGGGCATTGCGTGGTGATCTGCGGGGCTATACGAAATCGTCAGACACCAAGGTCTACGTGCTCATCACGGTCGGAGCGATCGTCGTCGCGACGCTCGTCAACTGGATTGTCGATGTGCGCGACACGGCCGGGAACCTGCTCGACGTCTCGTTCCTTGGGTCGTTGCGCGATGCGTCCTTCAACGTGGTGACCCTGGCGTCGAGCGGCGGTTTCGGTAACGCTCGTGGCCCCGACAGCTTGGGCAACTTTGTGCTCTGGGCGCCGCAGCTGCAGATCATGCTGTTACTCATCATGGTCATCGGCGGTTCCGTCGGCTCGACCGCAGGTGGCGCCAAAGTGTTTCGGGCCGAGGTCGCGTTTAAGCACGCGGTTCGTGCGATTCGCCGCATCCGCCATCCTCGGGGTGTGCTGCCGATCAAGCTGGGGGAGCAGAGCGTGCCCAGCGACATCGTTCACCGGGTGATCGGCTTCTTGACGACGTTTCTGCTCATCACCGTCATCGGCGCGATGCTGGTTGCCGCGACGGGCGCTCCGGTGCTCGAATCGATCAGCGCCTCGATCTCGGCCATGTCCAACATGGGTCCAGCGCTTGGCGACGCGGGCCCAACCTCGAACTTCTTGGTGTTTAGCCGCCCTGCGCGTGCCGTGCTGACGGTCCTGATGATGATCGGACGTCTTGAGCTCTTCGCTGTGTTGCTGATGTTCGCGACGCCGTCGACTTCGTTGCGCAACGCTCGAGCACGACGCCAACGGCGCAGCGCCTAGCTGCTTTCGAACGCCGCGGCGAGTGCGGCCCGGAGGAATCCGGGATCGGACGAGCCGGTCGTTTCGCGGGCCGAGTGCATCGCGAGCTGTGGTGCGCCGACGTCGACCGTGTCGAGGCCCGTGCGGGCGGCCGTGATTGGGCCGACGGTTGAACCACACGCGAGATCGGTCCGGCTGACGAACACCTGGTGGGGTACACCCGCGCGCTCGCACGCATCGACGAAGAGAGCGTGGCCCAGGGGTGTCGTCGCGTATCGCTCGTTGGCGTTGACCTTGACCACAGGGCCGCCGTTCAACGCGATCTGGTGCTCGGGATCGTGGCGGTCGGCATAGTTCGGGTGGGTTGCGTGAGCGCAGTCGGCGCTAATGCACAGCGAGTCGTCGGACGGCGACGGCCCGACCAATGCGGCGAGCGCGTCGGCAAGGAGGCCGCTGTCGGCGCCGGTGGCCGAGGTGCTCCCGACCTCTTCGTGATCGAACAATGCAATGACCTGCGTGCCAGGAGCGTCGGTCTCAGCCAGGGCGGCGACCGAAGCCCAGCACGACAGCTGGTTGTCGATACGAGGCGATGCGATGAACTCGTCATTCCAGCCCCACAGCGCTGGCGGCGCCACGTCGAACGTCATGAGCTGGAACGCCAAGATGTCTGCTGCCTCGACGTCGAGCTCGGCGCCAAGCAGCTCAGCGAGCGACCGTTCGTCATCGTCTGCGACGATGCCCCAGACGGGCTTCATGTGCTGCTGCTTGTTGAGCTGCAGGCCTTTGGTGTTGATCTCGCGGTCGAGGTGGATCGCAAGCTGTGGGACACGCAGCACTGGCCGGTCGATCGTGATCAGCCGGGTCTCGATCCCGTCGGCGCCACGAACGACCGCGTGCCCGGCAAGGCCCAGGTCTCGGTCGAGCCAGCTGTTGAGTAGGACGCCGCCGTACACCTCGACGCCGAGCTGGTGAAGTCCAGCGCCCCGAGTGTCAGGTTGGGGCTTCACCCGCAAGTTCGGGCTGTCGGTATGAGCGGTGACCACCCGGACGGGTCCCTCACCGTTGCGACGCCATGCGAGCAATGAACCGGCCCTGGCTGCGTAGCCCCGATCGGTGCCGTCACCGGGCTCGGCCGGCACGAAGCCAGATGCCTCGAGCCGGCGCACGGTCTCGGCCACACAATGGCGTGGGGTCGGCGACGCCTGCACATAGGCGAGGAAGTCATGGGCATCAGCAACGTGATCCATGCCCGCAGGTTAGTTGTCGATGCCGACGCCCCCTGCAGACGCTCACATGCCAGGCGCCGGGAGTCACTTGAGCTTTGTTAACGGCGTGTGAACGAGCCCAACTTGGGGCCAAACGCTTTGGCCGAGCGCACCATGCCAGCGGTAACATGGCGGGTTGCGGGTCTCAACGGCGCGGCCCGCACCGGGCTGTGATGCCTGCGCCGTCCATCCACCACGTATTTGCTTGGGTTTCATGACTTTTCCTTCGCGCAATCCCGACCTTCCTCGACAGCAGGGCCTGTATGACCCTGCAGCGGAACACGATGCCTGCGGCGTGAACTTCGTCGCGAATATGCGAGGGCGACGCAGCCACGACATCGTGCAAACCGGTCTGGGCGCGTTGTGCAACATGGAACACCGCGGCGCGGTGGGCTCCGACCCGAACTCGGGCGATGGCGCCGGCATCTTGGTGCAACTTCCGCACGAGTTTCTTTCGTCGGTCGTCGATTTCGAGCTTCCTGACGAAGGTAGCTACGCCTGCGGCATTGGCTTCTTGCCCCAAGACGAGACCGAAGCAGCCTCGGCAATTACCCAGATCGAAGAGATCGCCGCCGCTGAAGGCGTGACGGTTCTTGGCTGGCGCGATGTACCCGTGAACCCAGTCATCCTCGGAGGTGCCTCAGCCCGCACCATGCCGAACTTCCGCCAGCTCTTCGTGACCGCGGCCGACGCTGACGGCACGCTGCTCAACGACATTGCCCTCGACCGCGTCTGCTACGTGCTCCGCAAGCGCATCGAACACGACGTGCGCCTCGCCGCAGGCGCCGACGAAGTCAACGAAGCCATGGGTGGCGCATCCGAAGCCCACGATGGCGTGTACTTCCCGTCGCTGTCGTGTCGCACGATGGTCTACAAGGGCATGCTCACGACCCCGCAGCTGGGTGCGTTCTATCCCGACCTCGGCGACGAGAAGTTCACCAGCGCCATTGCGCTCGTGCACAGCCGGTTCTCGACGAACACGTTCCCGTCGTGGCCGCTGGCACACCCGTATCGCTTCGTTGCCCACAACGGCGAGATCAACACCGTCAAGGGCAACGCCAACTGGATGCGTGCCCGCGAGGCACTGCTTGCGACCGATGCGTTCGGCGACAACCTCGACAAGCTGTTCCCGATCTGCTCGCCGGGAGCGAGCGATACTGCAACGTTCGACGAGTGCCTCGAGCTGCTGCACCTGGGCGGCTATTCGCTTCCCGAAGCCGTGCTCATGATGATCCCAGAGCCTTGGGAGCATCACGAGGCCATGCCCGAACACATCCGGGACTACTACCGGTACCACGCATCGCTCATGGAGCCGTGGGACGGCCCCGCCTCGATCGCATTCACCGACGGCAGCGTCATCGGCGCGGTGCTCGACCGCAATGGCCTGCGCCCCAGCCGCTACTGGGTAACCGATGACGACATGGTCATCATGGCGAGCGAGGTCGGCGTCGTCGACGTGCCGCCGAACAAGATCATCGAAAAGGGTCGCCTGCAGCCCGGCCGCATGTTCCTGATCGACATGCGCCAAGGTCGCATTATTCGCGACGACGAGATCAAGCAGGGGCTCGCCGGCAGCGCCGACTACACCGGCTGGTTGGCGACGCACCAGCGCAATGTTGGTGACCTTGCTGCGGCACCAACCCATGTTGACGCCGAGTCGCTCACCGCACGCCAGCAGGCCTACGGCTACACGCACGAAGAACTCAAGCTGCTCCTGACGCCGATGGCCAGGTCGGCCAAAGAAGCGATCGGCTCGATGGGCACCGACACGCCGGTTGCGGTGCTGTCGAAGCGCTCACGGATGCTGTACGACTACTTCCAGCAGTTGTTCGCTCAGGTCACAAACCCGCCGCTCGACGCGATGCGCGAAGAGATCATCACCGCGACGCTGTCCTGGATCGGCCCCGAAGGCAACCTGCTCGATCGCACGCCTGAGTCCTGCGCACAGATCGTCACCGAGCACCCGGTCCTGCGCAACGAAGAACTCGCAGCGATCGCTGCTCTCCAGAACGACAGCGGCTTCAACGCCGCAACGATCTCCACGCTGTTCGACCCAGCCTCTGGCGGCACCGGCTTGCGCGATGCGCTCGAGCGGGTTCGTTCCGAAGTCGACGCAGCCATCACGAGCGGCGCGAACATCGTGATTCTCAGTGACCGAGGCACAACCAAGGGCCAGGTCGGCATCCCCGCCGCTATGGCCACCGGTGGTGTGCATCACCATCTGGTCCGCAACAAGACCCGCACCCAGGTCGGTCTTGTGATCGAAACCGGCGAGGCCCGCGAGGTCCACCACACCGCGGTGCTGCTCGGGTTCGGCGCCAACGCCGTGAACCCCTACCTGGCATTTGAAACCATTCAGGAGCTCGTCGAAGAGAACCTGTACGGCTTGCCGGCGAACCTCACGGTCGACGATGCCCAGACGAACTACGTCAAGGCCTGCGACAAGGGTCTGCTCAAGGTCATGTCCAAGATGGGCATCTCGACGATCAAGAGCTACATCGGTGCCCAGATCTTCGAAGCGATCGGTATCGGCAATGAGGTCGTCGGCGAATGCTTCACCGGCACCACCAGTCGTATCGGTGGCGTTGACTTCGACCGCATCGCCGCCGACGTGCAGAGCCGCCACGCGCTGGCGTTCCCCGATGTCCCGTCGGAGCGAGCTCACCGAGACCTCGAGGTCGGTGGCGAATACCAGTGGCGTCGCGAAGGCGAGTACCACCTGTTCAACCCCGAGACGGTGTTCCGGTTGCAGCACGCGACCCGCGAGGGTCGCTACGACATCTTCAAGCAGTACACGAGCGCCGTCGACGACGCGTCTGGCAACCTCGGCACGCTCCGTGGCTTGTTCCGGTTCAAGACCGAAGACTGCACGCCGATCTCCGTCGACGAGGTCGAGTCGGCCGAGAGCATCGTCAAGCGCTTCGCTACCGGCGCCATGTCCTATGGCTCGATCTCGGCCGAAGCGCACGAAACGCTCGCCATTGCCATGAACCGGATCGGCGGCAAGTCGAACACCGGCGAAGGCGGCGAAGCGTCGTACCGCTACGTGCCCGACGCGAACGGCGACAGCCGTCGCAGCGCGATTAAGCAGGCCGCATCGGGCCGTTTCGGTGTGACGAGCGAATACCTGGTGCAGTCCGAAGACATCCAGATCAAGATGGCGCAGGGCGCTAAGCCCGGCGAGGGCGGCCAGCTGCCCGGC
>CALDGN010000391.1 GCA_937942965.1 uncultured Acidimicrobiales bacterium
ACCGCCGGATAGGCGGCGACGAGTCTTGTTACGAGAACATCGAGGTCGGACTCGGCCGTCTCCGACCCTGCCTCGACCTCGGCGGTCGGCTCGGGCTCGGCGGGTGCCGGCGTCGCAGTGGCCTCAGCCGCAACCGTTGTAGGCACAGTGGTTGCTTCCGCAGTCGCTGCGGGGGTTGCAGCTGGTGTATCGGAGCCGCACGCGGCGGTCACGAGCAGCGGCACGAAAAGAATAAGTGTTGAAATTCGCATCGTCGGACCGTGCCTGAGTCGACCTTAAGGATCGATGAGGCCGGGATCGCTACGTGGCCGGTGAGCGACCTGCCGCGGTCGAGTAGCCACGGAACCCGATCGAGTCCAGTACGAAGTGTGCGGCGATTGCGATAAGCGACACGGTCTCGGCCCAGAACGTCGTGAACGCATCGATGAAGATCCAGGCAAGCAGCGCTGCGAGCAACACGACGATCAGCACGTTGCGCAGCGTGACGCTCACGTCATTGGAGAACCAGAGGATCACGATCGCGTTCAGGCCAAAGAAGCCGACCGCAAAGATGTAGTGCGGCACCGCCGTTGCCCCATCCATGTTGAACAACACGACGCCTGAGAGACACACGCCCAACACCACGTTGTAGAAACGGCGCGTCTTGACGATGCCGTTGAACATGAACAGCATCGCGGCCACGGTCAACGGGAAGTAATAGGCCTGCGGCGGCGTCATGTCGTAGTAACTACTAACGCTGCCGCGAATCGAATCTTGTTCTTCGTCGAAGAGCACGAGCCACAACGGGATCGTGATGCACAGCACGGCGAGGGCTCGTTCGACGGTGGCGAAGCGCGCTAGCGACTGCACGCCGGCACTGTTGGCCGTTGCCGTCGACACGGAGGTCGCCATCGTGGTCATCATGCGGCGCATGGTCACGAGTCTTACCGCTCAACGCCGGCGGTGCTTGGATTGGGCGCTTGAGCTAGCCGTCAGCCGACGTGCGCTGGCCTCGGCTATCGGTTTGAGCGTCGACATCGCCCTCTGCGGTCGGGTTCACCATTGCTTCCGGTTCGACGACCATGTCGAGGACTTCTGCGGGTTCCTCGACCTCGCGGCTTGGCGCTCGGCGATGCTCGATGACCGCAATGAACGGGGCGCCGTCATCGTCGACCAGAAGTCCATCGGTGCCAGCCTCGTCGCCGCCGAATGGGTCGAACACGAAGAGCGACAGCACAACGACAGCTGCGACTGCCATCAGCGTCCAGAGTCGACCTGACTCTGCTCGTGTCCCACTACCCATGGCCTAAATCATACGGACCAGGTCAGGGGTTGTCTCTAGGCAAACCTTCCCGTCCAAAACCGCATGATTCCCGAGACTTTCAGCTCAGAATGCCCGGCAGTGGCGGTTTGGAAAGTCGGCCGCCATCGACGGTGATGACCTGTCCAGTCACGAATCTGGCTTCGTCAGAGGCGAGCCAGACGACGACGTCGCCCACGTCGGTTGGCGCACCGATGTGGCCCACCGGATGCAGCTCAGCGAGCTGACGTACGACCTCGTCACGGTCGGGGTGCCGGTCGACGAAGTTCGAGTTGAGCTCGGTGTCGATCCAGCCTGGCGCGACCGCGTTGGCCCGGATTCCGAATGGCCCCAGATCCACGGCGAGGGCTCCGGTCAATCCGTGGACACCGGCCTTGGTTGCCGCGTATGCGACATGCCCAGGATTGCAGCTGAAGCCTTCGATGGAGCCGACGTTGACGATCGCGCCCTTGGATGCTTGGAGGTGGGGCACGGCGGCCTTGGTCACCAGGAACGGGCCGGTCAGGTTCACGTCGAGCATCTTCTGCCATGACGTTTCGCTGTGCGTCTCGACGTCCTCTTCGAACATGATCCCCGCGTTGTTGACCACGATGTCGAGCCGACTGTGGCGCTCCACGATCTCGTCAATGCAACGTGCGACAGACTCGGAGGAGGTCACGTCGAGTTCAACCCACTCGCTGCCGTCCGCAGGATCGCGGAGGTCGCCGATCACGACGTCGGCACCTGCGTCAGCGAGCCGTTGGGCAATCGCTCGACCGATGCCTTGGGCTCCGCCGGTCACGAGGGAGACGCGGCCGCTCAGTCGCCCGGTCATTGGGGATTCTCGGTCATTGCAGGCTCCTCATTGGGCGGTGTATCCGCCGTCGATCGCGAGATCGGCGCCGGTGATGTGACGGCTTCGATCCGAGAGCAGGAACAGGATCAGGTCGGCGACTTCTTCGGGGCCGGGAATCCGCGCTTGGGGAATGCTGGCAAGATTCGCGGCCCGCACTTGGTCGATGGTGACGCCGTCGGCATGCCCTCCAGCAAGCATCGGGGTCTCGATGGCGCCGGGGCATACGGCGTTGATGCGGATCTGCTCGGCGCCGTGCTCGAGGGCCATGGCCTGGGTGAGCGAGATGACGGCACCTTTCGAGGCGCAGTAGCCGGCGAGCCCGGCGGCGCCGACGTTGCCGCAGGTCGAGCTGACGTTGACGATCGAGCCGCCGCCGTTCGCCCGCAGTCGTGGCACGGCCGCTCTCGATACCCGGAAGGGGCCATCGACGTTGACGGCCATCTGCCGGACCCAGTCTTCGTCGGTCGTTGCTTCTGCCGTTGCGCGGACGATGATGCCCGCCGCATTGACGACGCCATCGAGCCCGCCCAATAGTTCAGTGCCTCGAGCGATCAGGGCTTCGCCGAATCCAGCCTCGGCGACGTCGCCGGTCACGGCGTGGGCGGTGCCCCCTGCGGCTTCGATCTCGGCCACCGCGGCGTCGGCTTCGGCCTGACGACGGCCGGAGATGACGATCGAGGCCCCCTCGACCGCGGCCGCGATCGCGGTCGCTCGTCCTATGCCCGAGGTCGAGCCAGTGATGATGATGCGCTTGCCGTCGAGCATCACGACACGAGGGGCGAGATCTCGGAACGGCGGCGATCGACGAACGCCCGTAGCTCTTCGCCCACATCGTCGGGCAGCGCAGGTTCCTCGTAGGAGGTCAGCAGCGCCCGGGCTTTGTCCGCGCCACGCTGGCCTGCGTCCTTGGCGCCGTCGACGGTCCACTGCTCGAAGCTGTCGGCATTCATGAGCTCGCCCATGTAGAACGCGGTCTGGAAGTTGTCGAGCGTGTGCTGCGTGCCCAGGTGGTGACCGCCTGGCGGCACCTCTCGCATCGCATCGAGCGCTCCGTCGAGCGAGTCGAAGTCGACGCCCTTGCCAAGCCGATACATCATCTCGAGCTGCTCGCCGTCGAGCGCGACCTTGCTGTAACTCTGCAGCAGCGCGCCGTCGAGATAGCCGGTGGTCGACAGCACAAAGTTCGCCCCGGCCATCAGCACGCCGTACATATTGCGAGCGGCCTCGTAGCCGGCTTGGGCGTCGATGAGTTTGGAGCTCGAGCAGCCACCGCTACATCGCCACGGCAGGTTGTAGTAGCGAGCGATCTGGCCGGTGAGCATGTTCATGTGGTCGATCTCGGGCATGCCGGCCTGTGGTGCGCCCGATTTCATCGACACCGTCGACAGCCACTGGCCGAACACGGCCGGCGCACCGGGGCGAACGAGCTGACTGAACGCCACGCCGGCGAGCGCTTCAGCTGCCAGCTGGACGACCGAGCCGATCGTGCTGGCAGGAGTCGATGCACCGCCGAGCACGAACGGACTGAACAGCATGGCCTGGTTGCTGGCTGCGTAGACCTTGACCGCATCGAGCATCGTCGAATCCCAGAGCAGCGGCGAGTTGCAGTTCGCCAAGCTCGTCATGACAGTCGTGTCGGCAACGACATCGTGGCCGAACACGATGCCGGCCATGTGCAGCGACTCTTCGGCCCGCTCCCGGCTCGTAACCGAACCCATAAACGGCTTGTCGCTGTGCTTGAGCAGCGAATAGGTCATCTCGAGGTGCCGGTGCGGCACGGGGATGTCCATCGGTTCGCACAGCACGCCGCCAGTCATGTGCACAGCGGCTTGCTGATACGCGATCTTGGCGAAGTTGTCGAAGTCCTCCTGAGTGGCGTTGCGGCGATTGCCGTCGAAGTCGAGGATGAACGGGGCGCCGTAGCTCGGCGTGAAGATCGTCTTGCGTCCGCCGAGCGTGACCGACCGCTCGGGATTGCGAGCGAGCATCGTGTACTCGCTCGGCGCACGCGACACGAGACCCATCAGGAAATCGGGGTCGAATCGCACCCGCTCCGTCGGGAAGTCGACGTCGGCACCGGCCTCGTTCCACATCGACAGCGCTTCG
>CALDGN010000392.1 GCA_937942965.1 uncultured Acidimicrobiales bacterium
CCGGGGCCGGTTTCGCTCGACGTGCGCATGTCCGGGACGACGGCCCGGTTTGCGACCCCACTCGCCGCTCGCGGCACTGGCACCTACCTGGTCGACGGCGCCCCCGAGATGCGAGCCCGCCCGATGGGGGAGAGCGCCGCATCGTTGCGCTCGGTCGGTGTCGGCGTCGAAGGCGACACGCTTCCGCTCACCGTCCGAGGCGGCTTCACCGGAGGTTCACTCACGCTCGCGGCCGACGTCAGCAGCCAGTTCGCCAGCGGCATGTTGCTCGCTGCGCCCGGAACCGAAAGCGGCCTTCGCCTGACGCTCGAGGGCGATGTGGTGTCACGCCCGTACCTCGACATGACCGTCGAAGTCATGCGGGCCTTCGGTGCCGAGGTCGAACAGCCCTCGCCGAACGAGTTCATCGTCGCCCCCGGCCGTGGCTACGTCGGCACCGAGTACCGGATTGAACCCGACGCGTCTGCGGCCAGCTACTTCTTCGCCATGGCTGCGGTCACCGGCGGTCGCGTGCGCATCGACGGTCTCGGCACCGAATCACTCCAAGGCGACGTCGACTTTGTCGACGTGCTCGCCGAAATGGGCGCCGACGTCGACAAGGGCACGGACTCGATCGAAGTGCGCGGTCCCGAGAAACTTCGCGGCGTCGACGTCGACATGTCCCAGATCTCCGACACTGCGCAGACGCTGGCGGCGATCGCTCCGTTCGCCGACGGTCCGACCCGGATCACCGGCATCGGCTTCATCCGCCACAAAGAGACCGACCGGGTCGCCGCCCCCGTCACTGAGCTTCTCCGAATGGGCATCGATGCCGTCGAAGAAGAGGATGGCTTCGTGATTCAGCCGGGCCAGCCGCAGCCGGCCACGATCGAGACGTATCACGATCACCGCATGGCGATGAGCTTCGCGATCACTGGGCTGATGACGCCCGGCATCGACATCTCCGACCCGGGGTGCGTCAACAAGACCTTCCCCACATATTGGGACGTCCTCGAGTCGCTGAGGTAGGCAGAGCCTGTGACGGACGCAGTTCGAGACGGCTACGACCGCGTTGCCAAGCAGTACGCCGAATTGTTCCTAAGCGATCTCGAAGAGCAACCGTTCGTCCGCAAGCGGCTGGCCGCATTCGCGGACCAAGTGGCACCCGGCGGCCTTGTGGCCGACCTCGGCTGCGGGCCCGGCCATGTCTCGAACTTCGTGACGGGCCTTGGGCTCACGACGGTTGGCTACGACCTGTCACCGGCCACCATCGCCGAGGCCCACCAGGCGTTCCCCGACTTGGACTTCTACGTCGGTGACCTGACCGCACTCGATGCCGCCGACCATGCCTTCGCCGGGATCATCGCTCGGTACTCGATCATCCACATGGACCCCGACCGGCTCAGCGACGCGTTCACCGAGTGGATGCGTGTCCTTGCGCCCGGTGCGCCCGTCTACGTCAGCTTCTTTGCAGCGCTGACGCCCGAGGGCCACGGCGAGGCGTTCGATCACGCCGCGGTCACGGCCTACGGCCTATTTCCGGACAACGTCGTTGCCGAGATGCGGGCGGTCGGGTTCGAGCACTTCGACGTCGCGATCCTTGCGCCACCCGAAGGTGGGCGGCCGTTTGAGCAAGCCAAGGTGTTGGCTCGCCGAGGCCGCCAGTAGCGCTGCGACCTAGGGTCGCGGCATGAAGCTGTCGGTTGACTATCCCAGCGTTGCGTTCCGTGAGGGCCCGGACAAGGTCCTCGATCTGGCCCGAGCAATCGAGACCGCGGGCTACGACGAGATCGCCGTGTTCGACCACGTCGTGATGGGCTATCCGACCGAGGACCGCAAGGGGCCCCGGTACCCGCCGCAGATGCCGATCCTCGAAGCGATGATGTTGCTCGCTCAGTTCGCCGTCGTCACCGATCGGGTCGGGCTGTCGACCGAAGTGCTGGTGCTGCCGCAGCGCCAACCGGTGCTGACGGCGAAGCAGTTCTCGACGCTCGACACGCTGTCGGGTGGTCGAGTGCGTGTCGGTGTCGGCGTCGGCTGGCAGCAATCCGAATACGAGGCGCTCGGCGAGGACTTCACCGACCGCGGCCGCCGCATGGACGAGGCGATCGAAGTCATGCGGCGCTGCTGGGCCGACGAGCAGATTGACTACGACGGCGATCACTACGTGCTCGACGCGATCGCGATGGAACCCAAACCGCCGCAAGGCTCGCTTCCGGTCTGGATCGGGGGCGGCTCGCCCGCCGCGCTGCGACGCACCGGGCAACTTGGCGACGGATGGATGGGCACCGCGCTCGTCGACACCGAGGCAATGACGACTGCCATGGCGACGATCCGCCGCCATGCCGAAGAGGCAGGCCGCGACCCGAACACCATCGGCATGCAGATGATGCTGCAACCGCCACCGACCTCGGCCGCCGACAAAGACTGGTACGCCGATCACGACCAGGTCGTCGCGCGTGTGGAACTGCTCGCTGAGCTCGGCTTCGAGTGGGTGTCGCTGAACGCAACCGCCGTCTTCCAAGCTGGCGCTCGCAGTGTCGACGCCATGGCGGATCAGCTCGCGCAACTCCACGAGAAGATTCGCGCCGCCGTCGGCTGAAGTAACGTCGCAGCCATGAAGGCTGCAGTACTCAATTCTTGTCCCGGTCAGCTCGACATCGAGGACATCACCATCGGCGCACCCGGTCCCCAAGAGGTGCTCGTACGCACCGGGGCGGCTGGCTTGTGTCACTCCGACCTCCACTTCATGGAGGCCAAGTACCCGCATCCATGCCCCGCCGTGCTCGGCCACGAGTCCGCTGGCGTGGTCGAAGCCGTTGGCTCGATGGTGCGCCACGTCGAGCCTGGCGATCACGTCATCACGTGCCTGTCAGCCTTCTGCGGCTACTGCGAGCAGTGCCTGAGCGGACACATGTCGCTGTGCGAGAACAAGAGCACCCACCTGACCCGCGGCAAAGACGACGACTCGCGGCTGTCACGGGGTGACGGCGAGACCGTGCACCAGTTCCTGCACCTGTCATCGTTCGCTGAGCAGATGCTCATCCACGAGAACGCGCTCGTGAAGATCGACAAGGCCATGCCCCTCGACAAGGCCGCACTCATCGGCTGCGGTGTCACCACCGGCATGGGCGCCGTGTTCCGCACCGCCGAGGTTCGCCCGGGCGAATCGGTCGTGGTCATCGGCTGCGGCGGCATCGGCCTGTCGGCCATCCAGGGCGCCCGCATCGCCGGCGCCAACAAGATCATCGCCGTCGACATGGTCCCGAACAAGCTCGACCTGGCCTCCAAGCTCGGCGCAACCCACGTGGTCGACGCCACCGATGGCGAAGCAGTGGCGGCTGTCCGAGAACTCACCGGCGGCGTGCACCACGCCTTCGAAGCCGTCGGTCTCAAGCAGACGGCCGAAGATGCCTTCAAGATGCTGCGTAACGGCGGTCAAGCCACCGTCATCGGCATGATTCCCGTCGGCACCACCGTCGAAGTGCACGGCCCTGAGCTGCTGTACGAAAAGACGCTGACCGGCTCGAACATGGGCTCGAATCAGTTCCGCACAGACATGCCTCGCTTTGTTGAGATGTACCTCGACGGTCGTCTCATGCTCGATGAAATGGTCTCCAAGCACATCGACATCGAACAGATCAACGAAGGCTTCGCGGAGATGAAGACGGGCGAAGTCGCTCGCTCTGTCATCACCTTCTAACCACGGTGCTCCTTCGGCGACTGGTACTCCTGATCACGATCGCGTTCGCCGCAACGCTGCTCGTCCCTGGTCAGGCATCGGGCCAAGGCGCCGATGGTTCCCGAGGCGATCCGAACTGTGACGGCACGAGCGACATCATCGACGCGCTCGTGATCGCCCAGTTCGTAGCGGGCACGCGTTCGGGTGCGGCCTCGTGCCCGCTCGCGAACCCGGCGACCGAGATGGTGACTGACTTCGCCGACGTCGACTTCTCGGGCACGGTCGACATCATCGATGCACTGCAAGTGGCCCAGTGCACGGCTGCGATCCCGAACTTCAGTTGCCCGGCGCAGCAGTTCGAGCTCCCGTCACCGTTCGCCATTGATGACGTCTCGATCGGTGTCGACGGGTTCGTGCCCATCCTGGTGGGTGACCGGATCTACGCGATCGAGCGGACCGGTTCAACGATCGCCTGTGTCGATCGAGCCACGCAGGCGCCGTGCTGGGCGCCTCGCTCGTTGCTCGTCAACGGAGGCGTCGGGACCACGATGGCGGTCACGCGATCGGCTGCGGTCGGGACCGACATCTACTTCTTGATGCGAGACGGAAGCACCGACCAGCTGGCAACCAACGGCACTCTGCGATTGGCGTGCTGGGACACGGTGACCGACGCGTTGTGTGCCGCATCAGCGACTTTGCCGTTTACGCCTTCTGGCGTACTGCATGTGACCGATGATGCGGCCTATGTGTTCACCGAGTACCGAGACGTGTACTGCTTCGGGCTGACGGACTTCGCGCAATGCGCCGGCTACGAGGGCGGTCGAGCCACAGCGCTGCAGGACGAGCAGATGTGGGTGTCCGACGACGGGTCCGATGGTTGGCACGGCGACGTCATCGCCGATGGCGATCGGGTCTACGCAACGATGTCGGATAGCGGCGCAGCGTGGCTGCATTGCTGGGATGTGGCCGCGATCGCTGCATGTGCTGGCTTCGAATCGAGCTTGCTGAACGACACCCGGTTCGACACCACCGACGCTGCGACCGCAGGCAGGTTGTTCTTCCACCGTTCAGCGAGTGGCGACCCGATTTCGATCTGCTCCCAGGGTGAACGAGACGGTGTCGATTGTCGTGACCTGGGCACCGGCGCTGAGGATGCAGCCGCCGAGGCCGGTCTGTCGACGGTTGCCTCGGCGATTTCGTATGGCAGCGATGGTCTCGGCATCAGCACGTACCACTCCGACTCGAATCGTCAGCTGTTCGTTGGTACTACAGACGTTTCGACCACGTACTGCCACGACTTCGACACGAATTCGTACTGCGGCTCCTTCGCCGCCTTTGCCAAGGGTGCAGACACTGGCGCCTATGGCTATGCCATCGAAGGGTCCTGCGCCGTTGGTCTGGGCGATGCCGGCTACCTGTACTTCATGGACCCGGCATCGCTGTCGAGCGGTTGTGCTGCGCCGGTCGCGCTGACCGAGATTGAGCCGTGCCAGTGCCCTGCGTTGTGGCCACGGCTCAAGGTCGTGCAGGTCGAGGGTCTCAGCCAGTTCCTGATCGATGTGCGCGACGAGAACCTCAATCAAGTTGCGCTCATTGACGCACTCGCCGACGGCACCGTCGACCTCAACGAGGTCGTGGGCGATGCGCAACGGTTGCGGTTCATCTACTCGGCCGTGCCCGCCCCCGGACAAGACCCCTGGGCTGACGGCGAGCCGCCCACGATCCTGTTTAGCTAGCGCTCGTTCGCCCGCTCACCGATAGCGAGCACGATGGCTCCGATGCGCTCCTCGGAGTCGACCAGCTGGTGAGCCTCGGCGGCGCTGTCCATCGGCAGAATCCGGTCGACGATCGGCTCGATCTCGCCGGCCTCGATGCTCGCGGCCAGCTGCTTGAGTGCGGCCCGACTCTCGTCAGCAAAGGCGACGATGATCTTGTGGTCCGCGAAGCGGGAGAGCGGAGCCCGGAGCAGTGTTGTGAGGCGTGGGTTGCCATTGGCATAACGCCCGCCTGGCGTGAGTAGGTCGAGCATCGCCGAGACATCGGTGTCCGGCACCATGTCGAAAATGACGTCGAAGCGTTCTTCGAGTTCGGTCACGTTGCGCTGCTGGTAGTCGACGAAGTGGCTGGCTCCCATCGAGCGGACGAAGTCCTCTTTGTGGGCCGCATCGACGCCGGTAACCGATGCGCCCATCGCTCGGGCGATCTGCACACCGTGGGCTCCGATCACGCCGCCTGCGCCATTGACGAGCACCGAGTCGCCGGGCTGAACCTCGGCCCGCTCCAGGAAGTGCTGGGCGTTGATGCCGCCGAGCGGCACCGCTGCTGCCTCGGCATGCGTCATCGTGGCGGGCTTGGCGGCGATGACGGCCTTGGCGGGCAGCGCGACGTATTCGCCGTACGCGCCGCGACGCATGCCGGTCGACCCGTAGACGGCATCGCCAGGTGAGAAGCCCTCAACGTCGGCGCCAGTCTGCTCGACGATGCCCGAGAAGTAGAGGCCGAGGATCGGCCGTCGGGGCCGACGCAGGCCCAGTGCGAGCCGCAGCGGAATCATGAACCACTTGACGGCGTACTCGAAGCTGCGCATCTCGCAGTCGGACTTGCACGCCTCGGCCGCCTGGACCCGAATCAGGAGCTGATCGTCGCCGCATGTGGGTGTTGGGACGTCTTCGACCGACAGCACTTCGGGTCCGCCGTACTGGTGATAGGTGACGGCCCGCACGCCGCCATCTTGGCATGCGCTCAGCGGCGACGGGCCGGACCTGAGCTCAGCCGACCGGCGAAGCGAGTGGGCGCTCGCCAGCAGCGCCGCTGGTGAATCGAACGATGTCCGGCCGAAGTCGCGCCAGAGCGCGAAGCGTCGAAGGGCGATCTGGGCCGACGGCGATCGCGGTGCCTGCATCGTTCGCGACCGGAAGCCATGCCGCAGCCAGCGGCCCGTCGATGTGCACCGCTGATTCGCCGGCGGGCGGGCCGACGACGACGGCGGTCAGGACGTAGCGGGCGGCGCCGACGGAAACTGAACTTCGCGCTCCGGGGACACCGGGGCCGAAGCGCTCGTCGTGATGCACCAGGGGACGGCCACCTCGTTCGACCCGCAACGACAAGGCGAGGTGTCCTGCGGGCTCGGCGGCTCGACCGAGGACAGCCTCCTCGACCACGCGACAGGTCGCGGTTGGGGCGAGTCTGACCCGTGTCACGGCCGAGTGATCCGAGCCCTGCACCGAGATCGTCGGCTCGAGCTGCATGTCGAGATGTCCGCAGTCGCCGACGTCGCACATGGTGCGCATCGATGACGGCTCGCCCGAGGGCCCGGGGTAGACCAAGGTGGCCGCAACGGACCCGACGTCTGCCCGGGCATGCGGCCCCAAGCGGATCGCCAGCTCGAGCTCGTCGCCACCGACTGGAGCAGCGGCCGACGCGGCAAGCAGAATCCGCTTGCCGCTTTGACGGATGCTGAAGGGCGCAGCGCAGCGCTGTTCAGCAACGACGTCTCGGTCGCCGTGTCGCTCGACGACGAGCGATGCCGAGGCTCTCACGTATCGGCACGCCAGTGCGCCAAGCGGTGTCGGACCCAGTCGGCGATCTCGCTGGCGCCGTCAGGAGCGACGAGCGATGCCGCCACGACGGGTTTGCCGTCTCGGCGCTCGGTCGCTTCGCGAAGCATCAAGTCCACGTCGGAACCGACATAGGGCGCCAGATCCGTCTTGTTGATCACGAGCAGGTCAGCCAGCGCGACGCCGGGACCGCCCTTGCGGGGCACGTCGTCGCCCCCGGCCGTGTCGATCACGAAGATCTGCGCATCGACGAGACCCCGGCTGAAGATCGCCGTCAGGTTGTCGCCACCGGACTCGACGAACGTCAGGTCGACCCGATCGTGGGCAGCCTCGAGCATCTCGACCGCGTCGAGGTTGGCGGCGATGTCGTCGCGAATTGCCGTGTGCGGACAGCAGCCGGTCTCGACGGCGACGATGCGCTCGGTGGCGAGGACATCGGCTTCGCGGAGCGCCTGCGCGTCCTCGGACGTGAAGATGTCGTTGGTGACCACGACAACAGACAGCTCGTCGCGCAGTAGGCGGCACAACGACCCCACCAGCGTTGTCTTGCCACAACCGACCGGCCCGCCCAGGCCGATGCGCAGGGCTCGATCTGGATTCGGTCCTGACGAGTCGTGGTGGTGGTCGTCGAGGTCGTGGGGGATGTCGTGTGCAGGCATGGTCAACTCCGTACTAGGCGACGAACATACGGGCGTCGAGTGCGCCGTGATGCTCGCCGAGGATCTCGGTGAGGGAACCGCCCCAGGCGGGCAGGTCGGCCGCCGGCGCCGTCGACCATGTGGCAGCTTCGGCTTGGTAGCGGTCGGCTTGGCGTCCCGCCCGTGCCTGTACGACGGCAAGCTCGATCGGGTCCAATCCGAGCAGCCGAATCGCAGCCGATGTCACGGCGGCGGCCAGGTGGTGACACGACAGCGCCACAGCGTCTGACGGCGTCCCGCCCGCTGCGGCGACGATTGCCCCAAGTGCGATCGCCTGGTGCGGGCCACCGGGGGTCGCCGAGACGACGTCAATGCCAGGACTGGCCCAGATGCGCGTCGACGTTCGGAGCAGTTGTCGCCCGAGTCGCCGACTCGTCGTCCGCAGATACGGCGACGGCATACGAGCCGAGTACTCGGCGTCGAGTTCGTCGGCGGCGGCGGCGAGATCGGTGGTGGGGGAGTCGGGGCCAAGCGCATGGCACGCGTTCGCAGCGAAGGCGGCGTCGACCGATCCCGTGACGGCAAGACGGCCGTCGAGATACCGCTCGAGGCTGCGAGCGTTGGTGACGTCGCGGGCCGAAACGGCGGCTTCGATACCAGCCGAGTAGGCGTGGCCGCCGGCGGGAAAGCGCCCGTCGACGAGCATCAAGAGGGCTGCGTGCATGGAGATCAGAAGAGGAAGTACCGCTGCGCCATCGGCAGGACTTCGGCTGGCTGTTCGGTGATCAGCTCTCCGTCGATTCGCACCGCAAAGGAGTCGGCGTCGATCTCGATGTTCGGCGTCGCATCGTTGAGCGGCATGTCCGCCTTGCCCAGCTCGCGAGTGTTCGAGAGTGCGACGAGCTCACGTTGCACGTTGAGGCGATCCGCAAGCCCGTCGTCGATCGCGGCGTCGGCGACCCAAGCAATGGAGCGTCCCGGTGCAACGGCAGGCGCCGCTCCGAACATCGGGCGGGGCAGGATCGGTTGGGGCGTGGGGATCGACGCATTCGCATCACCCATCGCTGCCCATGCGATCATCCCGCCCTTGAGCACTGCGTGGGGGCGAACGCCGAAGAACGCCGGCTCCCACAACACAAGATCAGCCAACTTGTCGACCTCGACGGATCCGACCTCGCGCTGCAGGCCGTGGGTGATTGCCGGACAGATCGTGTACTTGGCGACATAGCGTTGGGCACGTTCGTTGTCAGCGACGGTGTCGTTGCCGAGGCTGCCGCGGCGCAGCTTCATCACATGCGCGGTCTGCCAAGTGCGCAATACGACTTCACCAATACGACCCATCGCCTGAGAGTCCGAGCCGATCATGGAGATCGCACCCATGTCGTGAAGGATGTCCTCGGCGGCGATCGTCGACGGCCGGATCCGACTGTCGGCGAAGGCGAGATCCTCGGGCACGGCCGGGTTCAAGTGGTGGCACACCATAAGCATGTCGAGATGCTCGTCGACCGTATTCACGGTGTGTGGCCGTGTCGGATTCGTCGACGACGGCATCACGTTGGGATGTGAGGCCACGGTCATGATGTCGGGCGCGTGCCCGCCGCCAGCACCTTCGGTGTGGAACGTATGAATCGCACGGCCGTCGATTGCGGCCAACGTGCTCTCGACGTAGCCCGCTTCGTTGAGGGTGTCGGTGTGGATAGCGACCTGCACGCCGGACTGATCCGCAACACGCAGGCAGGCGTCGATCGCGGCCGGCGTCGTACCCCAGTCCTCGTGGAGCTTGAAGGCCGCCGCTCCGGCTCGGAGCTGCTCCCACATTGCGTCTTCGTTGACCGTGTTTCCCTTGCCCATCAGCGCAACGTTGACCGGCCAGTGGTCGAGGGCCTCAAGCATGCGCTCGAGGTGCCAAGCGCCGCTCACCGTCGTGGCCTTGGTGCCCTCGGCGGGCCCGTTGCCTCCGCCGACGATCGTGGTGATGCCCGAGCCGAGCGCTTCGTCGAGGAGCTGGGGGCAGATCAGGTGGACATGGCAATCGATCGCGCCCGCAGTCAGGATGCGGCCATTGCCGGAGATAATCTCGGTCGACGGTCCGATCACGAGCGCCGGGTCGACGTCGTCCATCGTGTCGGGGTTACCAGCCTTTCCGATGCCGACGATGCGGCCGTCGCGTATCCCGACGTCAGCCTTGACGATGCCCCAGTAGTCGAGGACGATCGCCCCGGTGATCACCATGTCTGGTGCCCCGCCGGCCCGGGTGCGCATCGACTGGCCCATCGACTCGCGGATGACCTTGCCGCCGCCGAAGACGACCTCGTCGCCTCCGACACAGCGGTCCTCGGTGACTTCGATCCAGAGATCGGTGTCAGCAAGTCGAATGCGGTCGCCGGTGGTCGGCCCGTAGAGCGCCC